>JBBRDU010000044.1:0-22632 GCA_038203615.1 Chthoniobacterales bacterium | reverse complement strand
GGGCGCCGAAACCCGCACGCGAGGGCGCGTGCGCTCCCCGGAGGGGAAAGCGCGTTGACGCATTGTTCACTGATGCCCCCTAGTCGAACCGCGTCTCATCGGGCGCGCGCAGGATATCGAGAAACTCCTGAGGCGTGCCCGCAAAAAGCAGTCGCTGCCGCACCTCCGCATCTTTTAAGAGCCGAGCCAGCGCGCCCACGCAAACCAGATAATCGTTGACCAGCCGTTGCGGGACCCCGATCAGAAAAATGAGACGGGCTCGGGCGCCATCCGGGCCAAAGGAAACACCGGCACGGCTGCGGCCGATGGAGAGGACGATCTTGTCCACCAGCTCCGTGCGGGCGTGGGGAAAGGCAATATCCTGTTCCACCATGGTCGGATTGAGGCCTTCCCGGGCCAGGACCTGTCCGACGAATTTCTCCGGTTCGCGGATGAGCTTATCCGACTCCAGTAACCGCACCAGCTTGCGCAGGGCCGTCTCCAGAGTGCGCGTGCGCAAGTCGAGATCGACGTGCTTTTCGTTGAGTAAATCGGCAAGCGCGAGAGCCATGAGCGAGGATTTGTTGGATTCTGCCGGGAAACCAGTTATCCAGTTAATCGAGTAGTCGTGGCAACTGAAAACATCGCGCCCGGAACAAGCAACGAGGCAACCGTCTCGCTGCAGAGCAGTATTTATGACCCGGGCTACGTCAATGCCATGTCGCACTTCTATCGCGGCGAACTCGGCCGGATCATGGTTTGGCGGCAACGGCTCGACATTACGACCAACTGGGCCATCACCAGCAGCACGGCCATCATCACCATCGCCTTCGCCAATCGCGAGGTCCCGCACATTATCTTCTTCTTCAACCTCGCCATCGTTTGGGTCATGCTCTGGATCGAGGCCCGCCGCTACCGGTTCTACGACGCCTTTCGGGCGCGCGTCCGCATGCTGGAAGCGCATTTCCTCGTCCCCATGGTGATGGAGAACCGCGACATGTTGCAGGGGGAATGGAAAAAACTGGTGTGCGAGGATTTGATCCTTCCCTCCTTCAAGATTAGTAAACTCGAGGCCGTCGGGCGCCGTTTGAAACGCAACTACGTCTTCATCTTCGTCCTCATCATGGTGGCCTGGGTGACCAAGATTTTCCTGCATGCGCCCATGGCCATGGACAGTGTACCTTCGTTCTACCGGGCCCTGAGCGTGGGCCACATCCCGGCCTGGCTCGTCGCCTCCGTCTTCGTCATCACTCTCATCAGCGTGATCGGGATCACTATTTACGTCGGAAAAAAGACCTCCGGCGAAATTTCGGAGTTCCGCGCCCACCGTTCTCTCTGGCGCATTTAAGTTGGTGGTTAGTGATCAGTGAATCGTGAATAGTTCCGAAAACGCCTCGTGTTCTGCTGGACCTATCCACCAGTCATTAATCACCCGTCCCTTTGCGCGGCTTTGTGACATTGTGGCAAAACTGCGCGCTCCCGGCGGATGTCCGTGGGATCGTGAGCAGACTCACCTTTCCATTCTGCCGCAGTTAATCGAAGAAGCCTATGAAGTGGTGGAGGCTGCCCGCAACGGCAACACCGTGCATTTTCGCGAGGAATTGGGCGATCTGCTTCTGCACATCGTCATGCACGCCGAGATGGCGCGCGAAGCCGGCACCTTCGATATCGCCGAGGTCACGAACGAGATTACGGAGAAGCTCATTCGACGGCATCCCCACGTCTTTGGCGAGAGCAACGCGCGCGATACCGGCGCGGTTCTCAAGCAATGGGAAGCGATTAAACACGAGGAGAAAAAAGAGACGCACGAGCATTACCTCGATAGCCTGCCAGTGGCGCTCCCCGCCCTGATGCGTGCGCAGAAAGCGCAAAAGAAGGCGGCCCGCGTGAATTTCGACTGGGACCATCTGCGCGAAGTCATGGCCAAGGTCGATGAAGAACTGGGCGAGACCAAGGAGGCCATCGCGTCGCAGGACGAGGCCGCCATGGAAGACGAAATCGGCGATCTCTTCTTTGCCGTCGTCAATCTCGCGCGCAAATGCAAACTCGACGCCGAAGGGACCTTGCAAAAAGCGACCGACAAATTCGTGGCGCGATTCAACCTGGTGGAAAAGGAGCTCAAAGCAGACGGCAAAAAGCTGGGCGAAGCCGATCTGGCGGAACTGGACGCGATTTGGAATCGGGTGAAACACTTGTAAGCGCGCACACCTCTCTGAAGGGGAAGCTGCTAGCTTCCCGGGAAGGCTTCCCCTCCAACGGGGAGACGCCGTTCCGAGTTTGCTTCCCGGCCCTCTTCCGCCATATTGCCCGTCCCGATGTCGATTCTCATCACCGCATTACTGGCCGTCTGGATGATTGTGGCGCTGCTCATGATCCTGGTGATCCTGATGCAACGTCCTAAAAGCGAGGGCCTTGGCGCGGCCTTCGGCGGCGGCGTCACCGAAAATATCTTTGGCGCGCAGACAACCAATGTGCTCGTCAAATTCACCGGCTACCTGGCCGCGATTTTCTTTATCGTGACGTTCGCCCTCTCGATCCTTTATGCGAAGCAGGCTTCGGGCAACAGCGCGCTCCGCCAGGAATTGATGAAGGGACAAGCGACTCCGCAGGCCTCGGTTGCGCCGGGAGCAGCGCAGTCCACGACGGCCCTGTCGCCGGTGTCGGTGTCAACGAGTCCCATAGCCGCCCCAGTGGCCAGCGTGGCACCAGCCGGTTCACCGCTCCCGACGGCGGCGGCAACCGCGAGCGCGGCCCCTGCGGTCAGCGCATCTGTGGCGCCCTCGGCTGAACCTGCGGCGAGTGCTCCTCCACAAAAAGCGCCCGCGCAACGCAAGAAGCCGTAGCGCTGTGGGCATCGACGCCGATTCCCTGGATTTTTGCCTGCGAAGCGGCTTGCGGTTGACACGAGCAGACGCGGGCACTTTAGGAGGAACTGCTTCTACTCTTGCTCCCTGGCGCCTTTGCCCCGGGACGTCGGCAGGGGCGCGGACAGCCGGCCAAGTGCGCGCAGCAGGGCGTATTGGGTTTTATTGTAGTCGGTGACGAGGTTGAGATAATCATTGCGAGCACGCGCCAAGTCTTGGGCGGCCACGATGGTTTCAAGGACCGCACCGACGCCAAATTCCTTGCGTTCCTGTCCGAGACGCAAAGCTTCGGCCGCGTCAGAAAGCGATTCCTTGGCTGTGGCAATCTGATCGGCGAGCGACTGGACACGAGTCTGATTCGTGATGACTTCGTTCGCGACTTGATCTACTAACCTATCCGCAGTGAGCGCGGCGCCGCGCAAGCGCGCCTGCTGGGCGTGGATATTTCCGAAATCGAAAAGGCCGCCTGGCCCGACACGCCAGGCGAGCGTGACCGCATAATCTTCTGACTCGCCGAAGTGGCCGGTCTCGCCATTCATTCCACCGCCAAGGCCACCGAAGAATGCCAGGCCGCCGACGCTCGGAATCAGCGGGCCATAAATCGTGCCGTTCTTGGCATGCTCAGCGGCATGGAGAAGCGCGGCACTCTGCTGTGCTTCGGGGCGCGCCGCCAGGGCCTGGGCGACAAGATCGCCGGGCGGCCTGTCGGCGGAGACAATCGAAAGCGGCACGACGTTGGCATCGCGCGGAACAAGCTCGACGCTTGGGTCGAGATGCAAAATCTGAACGAGCCTGGCGGAAGCGAGTCGCGCATTTTCCTCGGCTCGCCGGAGCGCGATCTGGTCGCGCTGTTGCTGCACTTTGACGCGCAGCGCGTCCCCTTTGAAGGCGACACCCGCGTTGACTGCGCGGCTGATTTCCTCCGCGTAATCACTCGAGGCGCGCAGCGCTTCCCGCCCAACTCCAACCGCCGCACGCGTCGCAGCCAGGTCGAAATAACCATGAGCGGCGGCAATGATGGTTTCCTGCCGCTGCGCTTCGAGACCGTGGCGCGCGGCTTTCGTAAGTTGGTGCGCTTCGAGCGATCTGAAAATCGCGTCGCCCATATCGGTCTGCGCAACCACCGTTCCGCCGGCGGCGTAACTCTGTTTGTGGACGTCTTCGACCAAGCCCTCGGTATTTTGGATGGCATTGTCGTGTCGGCGGTAGGTCACGCCCGGCGCCACCCACGGAAAAAATCGCTCGACCGCGCTTTCCTCGGCCGCGCGCGCCTCCGCAGCTTTTTCGCGGGCTATTTGAACATCAAGATTCTGCGCGCCCGCCAGGCGCAGCGCCGCAGGGAGGTCGATGACCATGAGCTTCCCGGACGCGTCTGCTTGGCCGGCGCTGGCGGAAAAGTGAGTCAGCACAGCAACGAGGCCAATAACGAAGCAGGAGCGTTTCATTTTTTTTCGATCGGCTGGATTTCCTGTCCATCCGTAACCGACTGTTTGCCCGCAATGATGACGGCGTCATTGGGTCCGCAGCCCTCAAGAATTTCCACGTTCGCCCCGTCATCGAACCCGATGATCACGGGGACTCTGACCGCTTTGTTGTCGCGCGCCACGAATACCGAGCTTTTGTTTTTTTCCGTGACCAGCGCCTCAGCGGGGACGAGGAGCGCGCCTCCTTTTTTTTGCAGCTCGATCTCGACCGAGGCCCACATGCCGGGCCGCAAGACCATGTCAGGATTGGGGATATCGATTTCGGTCGCCATCGTCTTGGTCGATTCATCGAGGGCGTAAGCAAAGCGGGTGATCGTACCGGCAAACTCGCGCCCCGGCAGTTCGTCCACCCTCACCTTCGCGGGCAAACCTTTCTTGACCAAGGGCGCTTCGGTGTCGGGGATGGCCACATCGATTCGAACGGTCGTAAAATCCATGAGGGTCAGGACGGCGGCGTTCCTGGCGGAACTGCTCGAGGTCGCGGCCGGGATGAGCGCGCCGGGATCGAGCCAGCGCTTAGTGATCACACCCGAAAACGGCGCGGTGATTTTCGCGTAACTGAGCAGCGTTTCGATGCGTTGCACCCCGGCGACAGCCACACCTGATTTGGCTTTGGCAGCATCGACCGTTTGCGGCATCACCAGATCGGACGCCCTTTTTTGCGCTCCCACCACTCGCTGGTAATCGAGTTGCGCCGCTTCGGCCTCCGCCCTGACCTTGATGAGGTCGGCCAGCAGCTCCGGCGCCTCGATTTCGGCGAGCAGGTCGCCTTCCTTGACGGTGTCGCCCTTATCGACCTTGATCGTTTTCAAATAGCCCGCGACCTTGGCGTAAAGCAGCGCTTCCTGTTCCGCCATGACATTTCCCGGCAGCGTCACCCGCCGAACAATCTCGCCACGCTTGGGATGAATGGTTTGCACGGGTGCGCCCACCGCCTCCCTGCCGCGCCCGCCCCAGTCGCAGCCGTTCTGAAGAAAGGCGCTTACGATCAGAACGAAGCAAAGAGCTACCACGCACAAGGCGTTGCGGCCACCTCGCTCGGTCGAGGCGTTCTTTTCATTTCTCCTAACACGGCGACAGAGCGCCGTGGCTACAGCGCAACGGGTTCTTGGGACGACTCTGGCGGACTTCATATAATCGTGGTTTGCCTGTCGCGCTTGAACAGGACGTAAAGTACCGGCACGACGAAGAGGACGAGCCCGAGGGCGGCCAGGATTCCGCCGACCACGGCCCGCGCGAGCGGAATGTTCGCTCCGCCAAAAAGCGCCATCGGAGTGAGGCCAAGAACGGCGGCCAGGCCAGTCATGAGGATCGGGCGCAAACGGATGGTGGCCGCCTCGGCGATGGCCTCGCGGGGAGACTTGCGCTCATTTTTCTCCGCCGCTTCGGCCAGGATCCGATTGGCGAAATCGACCAGGAGCACACTGAAACTCACCACAATCCCGACCATCATGATGATGCCCATCATCGATTGAATGCTCAGAAAGGTGTGGGTCAGAAAGAGCATCCAGGCGACGCCAATTAGTCCCAACGGCACGGCGAACATGACGATGAACGGATCGAGGAACGAACGGAACTGCACGACCATCACCAGATATACGAGCACGACCGCGAGCAGGAAACCGAAGCGCAAGGAGTTGAACGACTCCTGCATCGTCTGCACCTCGCCGCGCATCCTGATGAAATACCCTTCGGGCACCTGGGCGCGGTCGTTTTGGATCTGCTTGAGGTAACGCTCGATCTCCGCGGCGACCGCACCCATATCGCGTCCCCGCACGTTGACGAAGACATCGGTCACACGCGTGATGTTGAGATGGTTGATCTCGGAATAGGCCGTGCCGCGGGAAAACTTCGCCACCGTGCGAAGGGCTACTGGGGTCGGCTGCGCTTTGCCGGTGACCGGAATATCGAGCACGGTGTTGATCGATCGAATATCGTCTTCGCGATATTGCGCGCCGATGAAATAATGGTTGCCGTTTTTCTCATCAATCCAGAAAGAAGGCGCGAAGTTGATCGAGCTGTTGAGCGCGGTCACGATGTTTTTGACAATTTCCTCCTGGGTCACCCCGACTTGCGAGGCCTTCACGCGGTCGACATCGATGTTGATCTCCGGCGCATCCAGCCGCTGTTGAATACGCACATCGACGGCCCCGCGCACCCTCTCGGCGTAACGCTTGATCTTTTCCGAGATGTCGTGCGCCACTTCGAGTTTGTTGCCTTCGACTTGCACGTCAATCGGCGACGGCTGGCCGCCATTGAGCGCGGCGCTGAGCATCCCGCCGGTGTCGAAGCTGAACTCGACCCCGGGGAATTGCTGCGGCAGTTTCTTGCGCAACTCATCGACGTAGGAAAAGGTTGAGCGCCTATGGTGCTCGGCCAACTGCACGAGGATGAACGCATCCTGCGACCCCGAGTTCAGGGTGTAGGCCGCTGGCCAGTCGAGCAGGATTCCGATGTTGGAGATGATCATCTTACGTTCCTTCTCGGCGATGACCGCGCCGATGGCTTTTTCCACCTGCGCCACCAGCTCCTCGGTCTTTTCCACCCGCAACCCGGTGGTGGCGCGAACCTTGACCGTGAATTGCCCAACATCGCTTTGCGGGAAAAGCTCGGTGCCGATGAGTTTAAAGAGCAACATCGAGACGATAAACAACGCGGCGGTTGCGCCGAGCACGCGCCAGCGCGCTTGCAGAACGCGATCAAGCGCCCGGCTGTAGCGGCCGCGCAGCCGTTCGAACCAGTGTTGTCGCGGCGGTCTATGACCGCTGTCAGCGGCAACATCCGAATTCGGCGGTCGCCGCGATTTAAAAAATCTAGCCGCGCACACCGGCACGAGCGTCGAGGCAAGCAGGCGACTGGTCCACATGGCGAAAATCACGGACTTGGCCAGCGGCGTGAACAGGAATTTCCCGATGCCGCTGATAAAAATGATCGGGAAAAAAACCACGCTGATCGTGATAGTGACAATGGTCAGCGGCCGCATCACTTCGCTGGCGCCAACCAGGGCGGCTTCGCGCGGAGATACGCCCAGGTCCAAATGACGCGCGGTGTTTTCCAACACCACAATCGACTCGTCGATGAGCAGGCCGATCACCACCGCGATGCCGCCGAGGGTCATCGCGTTGAGCGTCTCGTGCGTAAAATACAAACCGATGAGCGCGCCGAGCACCGCAAGCGGCAGCGCGATCAGCACGATGAGCGTCGGCCGATAGCTGCCGAGAAAGATGAACACCATGGCGGCGGCGAGCAGAAAACCGAGCCCGGCTTCCTGCACGAGGTTGCGGATCGCCTCGCGCACGTAAACCGACTGATCCATGACCACGTCGAGGTTGACGCCTTTGATGCGCTCGAGAATTGGCTTGAGCTGCTGCTTGATCCCTTCGACCACGGCAATGGTGTTGGCCCCGGGCTGACGGTAGATCGGGATGTAGACCTGCCGCTTGCCTTGAAGCCGCACGATGTTGGTCTGGATTTGGTGCGAGTCCTCGACCTTCGCGACATCCCGGATGTAGGTGGGCGGACCGTGGCCGACGCTCAACGGAAGGTCGTTCAACTGGGCGACGGTCGGCACCATGCCGTTGGCATTGATCTGGTAATCGAGCGCGCCGAATTTCGCGTTGCCTGTCGGGATCATGACATTGAAATCGCGGATCGCTTCGATGACGTTGAGCGGCGAAATCCCGCGCGATTGCGCTTTGAGAGGATCGACGTAGGCGAGGATGCGCCGGAGCTTTCCGCCATAAACAGCCGGCGCAATTACCCCGGTGATGGATTGAAGCCGGTTGCGCAGATCGAAATAGGCGACGTCGTAGAGTTTGGTTTCATCGAATTGCGGGCTCGACACGGCGATGAGGCAAAGGGGGATCGAAGCCGTGGGATCAAACGGCATGATCATCGGCGGAATTGTGCCCGGCGGCAGATAATAGAGGTCGCTCATGGCCAGCGAAGTGACCTGCGACATCGCCGTATTAGGATCAATGTCCTCCCGGAAATAATCCTTCACTACGCTGACGCCAACCATCGACTTGGCCTCCTGCCGGGCGATGCCGTTGGATTGACCGGTCCAGCGCTCGATGCGCGAGGTGATGTCCTTTTCCATCACCTCCGCAGGCATGCCTGGGTAGAGGGTCAGAACTTGCACCGCCGCCGTCTTGAATGTTGGCAAAATGTCCGTGGGCAACTTCCCGATGGCGGTCAGCCCAATGACAAGGATCGCCAGCGCCAGGACGACGACCGCGTGTGGATTTTTGAGCGCGGCTTTAACCATCGGCGCGGCGGAGCGTTCTCAACAAATCCTCGAGGACCCGTCGCGGTGTGTCGCCCACGACGCAGACCACATGATCGTCGATAAAGCGGGCCGCGAATTGATAGCGGCCGCAGTGCCCGCAAACGATGGGATCGCCGGATTCGAGCCGCCGCTTCGTTCCCGGAAAATGGTCGAGCTCAGTTTTCTTGAAGACGATCATCGATACCGGCGTCGGCCCCTGGTGGCCCAGGATGAGCGCGACGGGTACGCCTTCGACGTGGCACAAGCGCGCGCCACTGGAAATGAATCCCGGTTCCGCCGGCCGGTAGGCAAAGGCTCCAATGTCGAGCCGGCCGCCGAATTCTTGCGCGATTTTATCCGGCACCCCCCCTTTGAATTCGGGCGTGGTGATCTGATGAACGTAGGCGTTGTGGCACTCCTCGACTGCGTTCGCCAGATCGAGAGTCCGCGATCTCGCGAAAAAAACGGCGCCCGCCGCGAGAACGAGCGAGGCCGCCAGGGCGAGCGGCCACAACGTCCCAAGCCTCGCCAGCGGCGCCGGCGCAATCTGCGTTTCTATTTTCCGCCAAAGAGCAGGTGTCGCCTGCCCATGCCGCAAAAACCGAATGAGACGGGCGTCGAATTGCTTTTCCGCGGCAAAAAGTCCCGCGCATTCCGGGCACAACTCGAGGTGGTGCTCGGTCTCAAGGCTATGCTTGCTATCCAGCTCCGAGTCGAGGTAGAGCCGCACGAATTCTCTCGCTTCCGCACACTTCATGGCAGTAACCTTCCCCCTTCGCCTGGCCTCGGCGTGACAGGCCCGCCTGAAGCAACGGTACGACCTCGCTGTCGCTCACGCAGAATGGCGTCGCGCATTTTTTGCCGCGCCCGTGACAGATTTCCCATCACGCTGCCGAGCGGAATGCCGAGGCATTCGCTGATTTCGCGATAGCGCAAATCACCGATGGCGCGCATCAGCAGGACGGCGCGCTCGGCGTCGTTCAAGCCCTGCAAGGCGCCCAGCACTTCTTCGTCGAGCGCTTCGGCCAGTGTCTCCCAAGAAATGGGCATCTCGCCGACAAGATTCAGTCCGGCAAATTCCTCCATTTCCGCCGGCTCGACGGCCACTTCGAATTCCGTCACTCGACCGCGCTTTCGATTGATCGTGAAAATTTCGTTGGTCAAAATCTTGAACATCCAAGCGCGAAAACTGGCGTCATCGTGATAGCGATCGAAGGCACGAAAGGCGCGCAGGACGGCGTTTTGCAGCGCATCCTCAAAATCGCGCCGATCAAACACCATCCGGCGGGAATAATTTTCCAGATCACCCTCGATCGGCTGAAGCAAGCTCAGAAATCGATGCCTTGGTTCGTCGCGATCCATGGGAAGGTGTCCATTCTACCATCAGTAAAGTCCCCGCTGGCGCGCTTTATTACAAAAAACCGTCTGCTCCCTCCGGCGGTAAAGTTTTCCAAATCGTCACGTTCCCGCCATGAAACTGTAACAATCGCTCTCCAGCTTCCATCACGTGAGCTGAAGGCGAGTCGCCAAACCAATCGAAAACCTCATCGCCAAAGGAGAATCATGTTTACCAAAAACTTCATCCCAAGTGCTGTATGCGCGAGCCTGGTCGCTATCGTCCTGCTAGCCGCGCCACCGCTCGGCGCGCAGACATCGTCCGAATCCGAGCGGCTCGAGAAACTAGAGCGCGCGGTTGAGCAACTGCAGAAGCGCAATGCCGAGCTCGAGCAGGAGGTCAAGAGCTTGAAAAAGCAGACGGCGTTTGCCCCTCAGTTTGATGGCAACGGAAACCAAAGATCCAAAGTCGCTTCCGATGGGAAAACTTCCGTCCAGAAGAACGTGGTCACCGATGAGAAGCCACAGGTCTACGTCGTGCCCCGCGGGAGGGAATTTCAACTGACCCTCGGCGGATTTATCCAGGTGAATTTCGAGGACGGCGATGTCTCCGCTTTTGAGGGACGCTTTGGCCTGAACGCGCTGAAAGACCGCTTTCGTCTGCGCCGGGCACGAATCAATCTGACCGGCGACTTCGCGGAGAACTTCGACTTCAAAATTGAAGGGGATTTCGAAAATAGCGATGGCATATCGGCCGGCCGCACCGCCTTTGAGGCCACGGACATTTTCATCAACTGGCACCAGTTTGCCGAAGCAAATATCAAAGTCGGCCAGTACAAGGCGCCGTTTGGATTGGAACAGATTACGCCGGACACGACCATCTTCACGATCGAGCGCAGTCTGCCTACGGGCGCGCTCACGCCCGAGCGCCAAATCGGTGTGGAAATCTGGGGCAAGCCGCTCACCCATTTGTGGCCGGACCAGAAGGACCTAGTGACCTACTACGCCGGCATTTTCAACGGGAACGGGCGGAACACCACCAACAACGACAACAACAACTTCATGTATGTGGGCCGGCTGGAATTGCTGCCGTTCAAAGGCAAACTCCTTGGTCAGGATTCCAGTTTGAAGCTCGGCGCCGATGTGATGAACAGTCGTGACGATAAAGGCACCAATATCTCCCAATCAGGGAACCTGCGGGTCAACTCCGACGGTTCCCTCACGGCCTACACTCTGCCGGGTGCGGATGAGCGGACGGCCTGGAGCGTGGACGCTTGGTTCAACCTCGGCCCGTTTGATTTGATCGGCGAATATTTCCAGGAAGATGTCGATGGTCGCACGGTCAACGGGGTGGCGCCAGGTTTTGCCAATTTCGAGCCGAGCGGCTGGGACGTCCAAGGCAGTTACTTCGTCATTCCCAAGAAGCTGCAGGCCGTGGTGAAGTGGGAGGCCTTAAATCCAGGCCAATTTGGCAATGATGGCATCCACTCGATCACCGGTGGTCTCAACTACTACATTCACGGCAACGATATCAAGGTAATGGCCAACTACGTTCATACCTGGTCGGATTTTCGCGCGGCCCATCCGCAATTCGGCGATGACCAGTTCGATGAAGTCATCATGCGCATTCAAGTGATGTTCTAACCAAACCCATACCGGCTCGCGACAGCGCGACCGGCTCCCAAACAAACCACCATGCAATACACCATGAAAAAATTGCTTCTCCTTCTCACCATACTAAGCGCGGGAGCGTTCCTGGCCCGGGCCGATACGCTCGTCATCAAAGGCTCGGACACCCTCGGGGCCAAGCTGGTCCCGCAACTGGCTGAAGAGTTTAAGGCTACGCATCCTGGCACGAGCTTCGACATTGCGGCCGAAGGTTCCACCACGGGATTCGCCGCGCTCATCGATAAGACCGCCGCCATCGGCATGGCCAGCCGGCCGGCCAAGCCGGAGGAAATCAGCACGGCCACGAGCAAGGGCGTGAACCTCAAGCCAACCACGGTGGCCTACGACGGCATTGCTGTAATCGTCAATTCAGCCAGCCAACTGACCGGCCTGACCAAGCGGCAGGTTGAGCAGATTTTCACCGGAGAGGTAACCGATTGGAGCGCGGTCGGCGGCTCCGCCGGAAAAATCTCCGCCTACACCCGCAACACCTCATCCGGCACATATTCGGAGTTCAAGGAACTGGCCATGAAGAAGCGCGACTACGCGAAAGACTCGCAGAAGCTGGCCGGGAACGAACAGATCGCGGCGGAAGTGGCCAAGAATGCAAATGGCGTCGGATATGTCGGCCTCGCCTACACCAAGGCCTCCGGCATCAAGGTTGTCCCGATCGATGGCGCTACGCCCTCCAAGGAAAGCGTCCTGGCCAAGCAATATCCCTACGCCCGGCCCACCTTCTTTTACACGGACGGCGACCCGACCGGCGTGGCCAAAGAGTTTGTCGGCTTCACCACCAGCGACGCCGGTCAGAAGATTGTCGATCAGGTTGGTTTTGTTCCGATCAAATAGATTGTGCCGCTTCGGTTTGACTAGCGGCCGGGAACACGGCGACAGAGCGCCGTTGCTACAGGGGAGAATGCGCTGTAGCCGCCCCGCTCTGTCGGGGCGCATATCAAACGCGAAGGAGGCTATTACTCAGGAAAGCAACTCTTTGACGCAGTTGATCAAACCCTGGACCGGAAATGGTTTGACCAAGTATTTCACATCATTGCCTTTCAGGAAACCGTTGACGCTTGGATCGGCCACGAAACCGGTGATGAAAATAAAGTGATCGGCCAGAGCCGGACGCATCTCTCGGGCCTGCATGTAAAACTGGTCGCCCCGTAGTCGCGGCATCATCAAGTCGCAGATGATCGCATCGTACTCATGAGCCCTGACCTTGAGCAACGCCTCTTCGCCATCGAAAGCGATGTCGACCAGGAAATTCTCGTCGGCCAGAATCCACTGCAAGGCGGAGGCAAGCTGCTGATCGTCATCGACGACCAGGATAGCTTTGAGAGAGAGGGTGTTCATAGGGCGATCGGCGCCCCCGGGCGGCGGGTTCGGTTCCATGGAGGGAGAGAGCTCTGCTTTAGCAGTCGTAATGCCAGAGATGGCAAGACAAACGCTCCAATCACCAACCGCCAAGCTCCAGAGAAGCTTCAATAACCAAATTCAAACGGGACGGTCGAGCGCGTTCATGTTTGCCTATTGGAGATTCTTTGGTTCTTGAGAGTTGGATCTCGGGGGTTCCAGACCTGCCACACAAACGTAACAATCCCATGTTTGCCGGCGGCTTATCCTCGTATTCTCGCCTCACCTGAATAAAGACCGCTGTTCCGCGATTTTCACTCGAATCCCTAAACCTTGAGCCGCCCGCCATCCGGCAGGTGCGGACTGCCTGGGTTTCTGACATCCACCTCGGGACCCGCGGCGCCGGCGCGGCGCTCTTGCTCGATTTCCTGCGCGAATACGAAGTCGAAACTCTCTACATCGTGGGCGACCTGATTGATTGAGGCCTGCTCGGCCCTGGTCGAAGGGCACGACGGAACGATCGAAATGGTGAACTGTCACCCGCTGACGCCAACGGAGACGAGTGAGCCTCGAAGCTTGACACGGGCAGTCCCGCTCTCGCGCAGATAAAAAAGCCCGAGCCTCCTTGCGCCCGGGTTAAGAGTCAGGGCATCGGCGCTTCGAAAGCATGAGCGACCGAACAACAACCCGGCTCGCGAACAAGGCAGCAGACGTAAACGCCGGCGACTGCTCCGAGGGTGGGCGCAACCAGATAAATCCAAAGACTTTGCAGCTGCAGGCTGACCAGGGCCGGGGCGAGCGAGCGAGCCGGATTCACGGAAGCGCCGCAGATCGGTCCGGCAAACATGGCCTCCAAGGCGATGACGGAACCCACCACAATGCCAGCCGTAACTCCTTTTTCATGCGCGCCGGTCGAGACGCCGAGAATAACGAACATGAGCATGGCCGTGAGAATGAACTCAAGCACGAATGATTGTAGATCTGATCCGGCCGGAAGAGTCGCACCCAGTCCGCCATTCTGCGGAAAAAGCAGGCGCAACGTGAGGCTGGCGGTGATCGCTCCAGCGCACTGCACGATCACGTAGGGAAGCACCGCGATGAAAGGCAAGCGACGCGCGCAGGCAAAGGCGATCGTTACCGCCGGGTTAATATGAGCGCCTGAGATGTCGCCCAGCGTGTAAATCATGGCCAGCACGATCAAGCCGAAGGTGAGCGCGATTCCTACGTGAGTGACTGCGCCATGGCTGACTTGATCAATGACGATGGCGCCCGTGCCGGCAAAGACGAGGGCGAACGTCCCCAAAAATTCAGCTATGAGCTTTCTCCGCACAGGTCAAAGGCGCGGTGTTTCCGGCGGGCACACCTCAGCGCACCACTCAGTGATGCGGGTCCGGATGTCATCTCTAATGTGACGGACCTGCTCAAGCTTTTGGTCCGGGCTCCCCGCGGCCTCGGAGGGATCGGGAAAACTCCAATGCAGACGGCGGGAGGGACCCGCGAAAATTGGGCATCTCTCCGCGCTGCTTTCGTCACACACTGTGATGACGTAGGCAAAAAGCCGGCCAGACTTAAAGACGTCGAAGACGGCCTGCGTTGTCTTGTGCGAAATATCGATGCCTGCTTCCTCCATGGCCGTGACAACCAGGGGATTCAAGGTGCCGGGCTCGAGACCAGCGCTCTCGGCCCGAAAACAATCACCGCAAAGATGATTGAGCCAGGCTTCTGCCATCTGGCTACGAGCGCTGTTATGAATACAGACAAAGAGCACGGCCGGTTTCACCAGCCGATCGTATGATGAATGGCCAATTACGGCCAAGTAACATTTCTGTGACAGTTCGAGCGTCACCCGATCGTGACCCCATCTTGACAATTCGTAACCTGACGGCACGAGCAGCGGCGCGTAATGAACAGGCATATAAATGTGATCAAAGTGCGGCGGCGGCAACGCCGCAGGAACAGCGCAGAAATTCATCCAGCCAAAATCGAGGGACGGCGACAGAGCAGCGAATTCGAGTGGCATGGGCTGGCCGAAGTTCTCCTTTTTGGAGTGATTTCCATCATTTCGATCTGGCCCATCTGGGCCGCGATGGACGCGATGAATCACTTAAAATAGTGGGCGGCGATCCAGGCGCAGATTTTTATTCGCCCGGGATTCTTTGCTGGGGCGCGACCGTAGGCGGACCCGTCTCGATGGCACTCTGGTCGGCTGACCGATAAACCGTTTTACTTCGCTCCTGCCGCACTACCTCGTTACCGGGTCCCGGGACTGCACTACACCCCGTTAACCACGCGGTCGCCAAAAAAAGAGACGAGAAACAAGGTGGCTCTCAAACCGCGAAAGTCTGAACGAGGCGGACGCCCTTCGCAACCTCGACGAAGCGCCACCGGCGCCATCCCCTAGTCCGCTTCCGCCATGGGCAGATGCCGGATATCTTCGGCGGCAGCCGCGTAAACGGCATCTTCCGCGATGTTGGTGGCATGATCCCCGACCCGTTCCATGGAACGGGCAATAAAAATGAGATTGAGATAGCCTCGCAGTTGATCCGGATCCTGGGCCATGCGCTCGATCAATTGCCTTTGCACCGTGGCATTCATCTCATCGAGCTCTTGGTCCCTCGGAATGATGGCCATGGCGAGTGGAACGTCTTCCTTGACGTAGGCATCGATGGCGTCCTTGAACATGGACATGGCCAGGGCGTAAAGAGGTTCGATCAACTCCGTCTCGGCCAGAGCGGGATGGCGGTTCAACTTGCGGGCGCGCCGCGCCACGGTGGTGGCCTGGTCGCCCACCCGTTCGATATTGGGGCTGAGCTTCATGGCCGCCACGACCCGGCGCAAATCGGAGGCGACCGGTTGAAAACGGAGGAGGAGATCGACTCCTTCCTTATCCACCAGTTTCTCGAGCTGGTCGATTTCTTCGTCGTCCGCGATGGCATTGGCGCAGAGATCGTCGTTGCGTTCGAGCAAACCTTTGATAGCGCGATCAAATGTCCGCTCGGTCAATCCGGCCATGGTCAGGACATTGTTTCGCAGAGAAGCGAGCGCTTCGTCGAACGTTCCGAGGATATGGCGTGGTGCGATCATGGAAAGCGGGGAGTTAACCGAAGCGGCCCGTGATGTAATCTTCGGTTTGGCGTTGCCGGGGATTGCTGAAGATGAGGCCGGTGGACCCGAACTCGATCAGTTTCCCGAGATAGAAAAAGGCCGTGTGATCGGAGCAGCGCCCGGCTTGTTGCATGTTGTGGGTCACGATCACGATCGTGTATGCGGTCTTCAATTGATAAATCAATTCTTCCACCTTGGCCGTGGCGATGGGATCGAGCGCGGAACAGGGTTCATCCATCAGGATCACTTCCGGCTCGACCGCGAGAGCGCGCGCGATGCACAAACGCTGCTGCTGGCCGCCGGATAATCCAAAGGCGTTGGCATCGAGGCGATCTTTGACTTCGTCCCAAAGCGCCGCCGCGCGCAAGCTTTTCTCCACGGCTTCATCGATGCGCGCCCGCTTGGCCACGCCGGCAATGCGCAGACCGTAGGAGATGTTTTCATAAATCGATTTAGGGAACGGGTTTGATTTCTGGAAAACCATGCCGACGCGCCGGCGCAGATCGACCACGTCCACCTCGGGTGAATTGATATCGAAGCCATCGAGGCGAATGGCGCCCCGGGTCATGCGCGCATTCTCAACCAGGTCGTTCATCCGGTTGATGCAGCGCAGCAACGTCGTCTTCCCGCAACCGGACGGTCCGATAAAGGCGGTGACGGCGCGGGGTGGGACGGGCAACGTGACATCAAAAAGAACCTGGTGACTGCCGTAGGAGAAATCGACATCCGCAATATCGATCATGGGAGAGGTCTCGGATGGCGGCGGGACCGGTCTCACCTCCCGCTCGACTGGTTTTGATGGATGTTGTTCGAGAGTATCAGGCATTTCGTCGACCAAGCTTACCATGATAAGCGGCTCCTTCTTCGTTCCCTCAGCACAATGGAGGTCAAGGCGATCAGCATGACGAGCACGAGAAAAACAAAGGCAGTGCCGTATTGGACACGTTCCGTGTATTCGTTCTGCGGAATCTTCGAGCTGACGACATAGATATGATAAGGCAACGCCATGACCGCCTGGAAAAAGAAATCGGTCCAATGCTTCACGTGCCAGGGCATTTCATCGCGCATGACGTAGGCCGCGGTGAACATGATGGGCGCAGTTTCGCCGGCGACCCGCGCAATCCCGAGAATGGACGAGGTCAAAATGCCAGGCAAAGCGTAGGGCAAAACATTCTGGCGGATGGTTTGCCATTTGGTCGCGCCGAGGGCGAGCGAGCCTTCCCGCAGACCGGACGGCACGGCCCGGAGTGATTCTTCGCTCGCCGTAATAATGGCGGGCAGGATCATCAGTCCGAGAGTGAACCAGCCGGCCAGAAGCGAAACATTCCAGCCGAAGAAAATAACGAACAAACCGAACCCGAAGAGTCCAAAGACGATGGAAGGCACTCCGGCGAGGTTGAGAATGGCGACGCGGACCAATCGGATAAACGTTCCGTTCCGGCTGTACTCACTCAGGTAAATGGCGCTGCTGATTCCGACCGAGAGCGCCAGCGTCATGGAACCAAGGACCAGCAAGGCCGTGCCTACAATGCAAGGCCAGATGCCGCCGGCCGAATGCGCGATGCTCTCCGCATTGACCTCTTCCTGATGGGTGACTTTCCAGGCGCGAAACTCGCGATCGCTCATTTCCATCTTTTGGCCCTGGTAATCGAAGACGTAGAGGGTTTGCGGCGGCTGGGTCAAAAAGGGGACGTTGATAAAGGGCGGCGTGGATTGAAAAACGGTGCGGCCGCCCTTGATGCCGATATCGAGAAAGATGTAGGTGGCACAGGCCAGGACAAAGTAGGTGGCCAGACGAAAGCTCCAGAAGGCCAGCTGCTGGGTCACGCGCGCGCGGCGCTTAGGGGAAGCGAGGCCAGTCATATCAACCCACCTGCAAGCGGTAGCGGGTGACAATTTTTTGCGCCAGATAGTTGATAGCGAGCGTGAGGATGAAAAGAACCAGCCCGACCATAAAAAGAGCGCGGTAGTGAATACTGCCCCGCACCACTTCACCCATTTCCTGGGCAATGATTCCGGTCATGGTATGAACGGGTTGAAAGACAGAGCCAAGTCCAAGGCCTTCCGTGAAATCGGGAATAGCAATGCGATTGCCCGCACAGAGCAGGACCACCATGGTTTCTCCAATGACTCGTCCGAGTCCGAGCAAAATGGCCGAGATAATTCCCGATAAGGCGGTGGGAATGAGCACACGAACGATGGTCTGGAGGCGATTGGCGCCGAGAGCATAGGAGGCTTCCTTGAATCCGCGGGGGACATTGCACAGCGCGTCTTCCGACAGGGTAAAGATGGTGGGCACAGCCATGAGGGCGAGAAGGCAACCGGCCGTAAACACATTGAGCCGTTCGCTAATCGGGAAAAACGGCACCCATTTCATGAAGCTGGCCTGGGAAAGCGCCCGCACCGCCTGCCCGACCACAGCGATGCCGAAGAAACCGAGCACCACCGACGGAATAGCCGAAATGAATTCGATGTACGGTTTGATCAGCCGCTTTTCCGTTCGCGTCGCGACTTCGCTCACATAAATGGCGGCCGAGACGCCGAACGGCACCGCCAGCAGCAAAGCGACGGCGGCCACCATGATGGAACCAACCAGGAGCGGCAGGATTCCGTACCAGTCCTGCCAAAAGCTCGCCGTAATCCATTCTGACCCGAAGAGGAATGAGGTAATCGCGCGGTAAACTGGAACCGGTCGGTGCGGATCCCAGCGCCGCAATTGCCCGGATGTTTCGGGAAGCTGAGCGAGGTATTCGCGCACCTGGGCCGTCCATTGGGCGAAGGACCGGCGCGCCTTCGCGTCAGTGAAAGCGGGCGGGACCGTCAGCAGCGTTTCTATTTTTACGGTCATGGTTTGCGCGATGCCTTCGAAGCGCGCGCCGCTCGAGCGAAGAGCGACCATTCCTTGATTGGGATCGGGAAGCGTCGCGGCCGCTACGGAACCCGGCAGGCCGACCTGTTTGGCGGATAGGAGCGAATCACGCAAGGCCAGCGCTTGATCGTTTGAATCGGAGACGAGCCCGTTCAAATCGTCGGCCGCGTCGCTGAACCCGTTGGAGAATTGATCAAAACCGGGCAGCGCGGTTCCATTGGCAGGACCGCTCATTTCCTCCAGCCGGATGATGGTCAGCTGGCGCGAAAGCGCGGCGTGACGTTCCGCCTGGGCGCGGATCAGGTCGACATACTCGAGCCCGGCTCGTCGGTAGATGCGCAGGCTGTTCAGGTTTTGTCCGAAAAACCCGGAGCCTTCCCGAAACAGGAAAATCGTGATCAAAGCCAGCACGACCACGGCGACGACGGCATTGCTGCCGAAGAATGCCTTGATCGCGAACTCGGTGGTCAAACGGCGCTGCCGCGCGGATTTTTTACCGCGGTAAAGAGAGGAGGTGGGGGCGAGAGCTTCCACATCAAAACGATGCGAATTGCCTCTGAACCGAGCAACCTATTTCGTGTTACGATTGTGTGACGGCCTGATCCGCCGGCCCTTCGACCGGAAGGAAGACGCGAATGGTGGTGCCGCGACGCAGGATGCTTTCCGCTTCGACGCGGCCGCCATGCATCTGAGCGATGTGCTTCACGATGGAAAGGCCAAGGCCGGTTCCGCGAATGCCTTCGGGGCTGCGCGCCTTATCCGCCCGGTAAAACCGCTCGAAGACGCGCGGCAAATCTGCCGCGGGAATACCGACGCCCGTGTCGCTGACGCTGAGGGCTATCTCTTCCCCCTGCCGTTCCGCCTGCAGCCGAATTCCGCCGCCGGCCGGCGTGTATTTCAAGGCGTTGTCGAGCAGGTTATAGAGAATCTCCTGCAAACGCGTTTCGTCGGCACGGAGGAGCGGGACATCCGCGGCCATCCGCACCTCGATGCTGATGCGCTTTTCGGCGAACCGCTTCCCCCAATCCCGCATGATGGCAGCGAATAGTTCACTGCACCGGATGTCGGACATTTGCAGGTTCGGACTGGGCGATTCCAACTGGGCGAGAGTGAGTAGGTCATCGACGAGCAAACCGAGCCGATTGGAATGCCGGTTCATCACTTCCAGAATGCGCGTTAATTCCTCGCCCGAAGTGCCAGGATCCTCCAGCAGGGTCTCGATGTAGCCGCGCAGAATGGAAAGCGGAGTGCGCAGCTCGTGCGAGACGTTCGCCACAAAATCCCGGCGCACCTCGTCCGCCTGCTTCAGCTGCGTGACATCATGGAAAAGAACGATCGCTCCAGTCGTTAGGCCATTGTCATTTTTTACGGCCACGGCGCTGAGCTGGAGCTGGCGAAGAGGGGCGTCCGGCGCGGCCGGCCCCGTCAACTCACCGCGCCGGGGCTCTCCGCGATCGAGCGTCTCTCCGATCAGTCGGTCGAGAGAAGGATGACGGATGACCTCGAGGACGGGCCGGCCCAGATCGTCGACGCGCGCTCCGAAGAGTTCCTGGAAAGCTCGGTTCACAAAAGTGATGCGCCGCTGTGAATCGACCAGAAGCAGGCCATCCTGGAGCGCGGCAAAAACGGTGTTTGCGCCCGAAACGCGTTCCGCAATCTGCTGATCGAGCCGGGCCTGACGATCAAAAAGTTGTTCGAGGTCGAGCCCGACCTGGCGCGGGCCGGCGGCGCCGTCCAGGAGAAAGGTGGGCGGCTTTTCTCCCCGGGCGATGCGCCCGACCATCTCTTCGATCCGCTGCCAAGGCGCGACCCATTTTTGCCAGATACGCACGAGCAGGATAATCAGTCCGATGACCGCGCCGAAGAGGAGCCAGCTCATCACGCGCTACTTTTCGGAAAAGCGATAGCCAAAGCCGCGCACCGTTTCGATGGCGTCGCCCGCCTTGCCCAGTTTGTCGCGCAACCGGCGCACGTGCGTGTCCACCGTTCGCGTATCGATCATGCTTTCGTAACCCCATACATCGTTGAGCAATCGATCGCGCGCCTGCACGCGCCCGCGCCGCTCCAGCAACGTCTTCAACAGTTTGAATTCGAGGCTGGTGAGATGCACTTTTTTGCCCGCCACCGACACTTCGTGTCGGGCCGGTTCGATGGAGATCAACCCGGCCGTGAGCCGTTCGTCCGGGGAGGCCGCGTCGCCCCGCCGCATAATTGCCTGGATGCGGAGAATGACTTCGCGCGGACTGAAAGGCTTTGCCACATAATCGTCGGCCCCAAATTCGAGACCGACGATCCGATCGATCTCCTCCACCTTGGCCGTCAGCATCATGATGGGAATGTGCCGCGTGGCCGGGTCGCTTTTCAGGGCCCGGCATATTTCGAGGCCGGGCATTTTGGGCAACATTAAATCCAGGATGATGAGGGCCGGCTTTTCCGCCCGTGCCTTCTCCAATCCGACCGCGCCGTCGGACGCGGTCGTGACCGTAAATTTGCCGGTCTTGCGCAGATTCAGCGTCAAAAGATCCGTGACGTCGCGCTCATCCTCGATAATCAGGATGGTCTGGCTGGAGGCCGGAGCTGGATCGCCCATAACGTGGTCGAAGCAGGATCAATGATAGGAAAAATGCAAGCCACAGTTGCGTGACTTTGCCACGGGAAAATCCACGACCGAATGATCGCCCAAACAGGCGGTAAGTCGATGCCGGGCTGCTGCGCGGGAGCCGTCCGGTGCTACCCGGGACTTTCGAGGCCTTCCGGTTTCGGACCGGCTTTTTCGTTCAAGGCCTGGGTGAATTCCTGCAGACTGGAGACGATCTGGGGCGCCTTGGTCAGCACGGTCGTGGCCAGTTTTTCGGCATAATCGGGCCGGCGCTGCGACATTTCGGACAAAGCCATCATGACGGCCAGCGCGTTGTTGATCGAGTGTTTGATCTCGCTAAACTTTTTTTGCAGTTGGCTAAGCTCTTCGGCGGTCACAACGGAGACTGTATCACTCATGGTCGGGGCGAATTTAGCTGGAGAATAAAGGCGGTTATGCTTGACTGAAAGGTTCGAGAGATTTCGTTCCCGATGCCTGCGCAAGTTATCAAGATCAGTGGTGCGCGCCAGCACAATTTGAAGAACCTCCACGTGGAGATTCCACGGGAGAAACTTGTCGTGATCACCGGGCTGAGCGGTTCGGGAAAATCATCGCTCGCTTTTGACACTCTCTACGCGGAGGGCCAACGCCGCTACGTGGAGAGCCTGTCGGCCTACGCCCGACAGTTTCTCGACCAGATGGAGAAGCCCGATGTCGATTTTATCGAGGGACTGTCTCCCGCCATTGCGATTGAACAACGCAGCGCCGGGGCCAATCCGCGCTCAACCATCGCCACCACCACCGAAATTTACGATTATCTCCGGATCCTCTTTTCCGCGGTGGGCCAGCCGCATGACCCGATCACGGGCCAGCCCGTTTTCCGGCAAACGCCGCAGCAAATCGTCGATCAAATCCTGGCTTACCCGGCGAACACAAAAATCATTTTGCTGGCACCGCTGGTGCAGGAACAAGCGGGCGAGTTCCGCGACGTCATCGAGAAAGCCAAGCGCGAAGGATTCGTGCGCATCCGGATCGATGGCGGAATTGTGGAGCTGGGCCGGCCGGAACCGATCCGCCTGAAGAAGACGCAGAAGCACACGATCGAAGCCGTGGTGGATCGACTGGTGGTG
>JBBRDU010000043.1:0-23648 GCA_038203615.1 Chthoniobacterales bacterium | reverse complement strand
AGTGGCACGCCTACGCGGATGGCCAGGAACAGGGAGAATCCCGCCAGCTCCAGGTGGCGCAGCGTCCAGCGCGTCAGCTGATGAGCGAACGACTCGCCGCCCGACGCTGGCGAATGCGCAGAGGTATCCTTAAAGTAGAGATTGGCGGCTCGCCCGTAATCCTTCGTGCGCTCGGCCTCCGCGTTGAGGCGAATCATGTGCGTCTCATCGATCTGCCCTTCCATTGCGCGCAGAACAGTCACGGCAGTGGAGGGGAGCGATTGGCGATAGAGAAAAACAGCGTCGTAGCGCGAAAAAAACCCGAGGTCATCCGGCAATGCAACCAGGTCGTATTCTCCAATCTTGGCGTCGGTCGAATAGGCGTCTTTCACGTCGATCGACCCATTAGCCAGAGCGGAATAGCCCAGGCCGTGATCGATGCCATTGACGTTTTGCTGCGGCAGCCCGTAGCGTTCGCGCAACGGGAGCCAGCCATCCTGACGGTCGAGGAACTCATGGGTCAGGCCGAATTTTAGTTCGGGGTGCGACCGCAAATCGCTGATTCTGTGAACGCCCAGTCGTTCCGCCTCGCTCCGGCGCATGACCAGCGCGTAAGTATTATTGAAACCGAGCGGCGCCGTCATGGCGACGCCGAATCTAGCCAGGCTTTCTCTCATCCGGGCCGGGGATGGCTTGCTCTGATCCTTCAGGATTTCCCCCGCAATCGTGCCAGTGTATTCCGGGTAGGCCTGAATTTGGGCGCCGCGTAACGCCTCCCATAAGATGATGGTCCCGCCCATGCCCTGTTTGTGCTCGGCGGAAATGCCGGCGTCAGCCAGGGCGCGTCGGGCGATTTCGCCGAGCACGTACGATTCGGTAAATTTCTTGGAACCGACGATGACGGTTTGTCCGCGTGCGGGAACGGCCAGCGCAGCGGCCAACATGAACAGCGAAATAATGCCCACTACGATTCTTTTCGTCGGCTCCCGCCGCGGCGGGTAAACTGTAGAGTCTCGCCCCACCAAAACCTCCGGGAAGATGCTCATGCGAAAGCGAGGGTGCGCTGCGCGTTGATGAATTCGGTGACGAAAGGAGTGGCCGGCCGGTCTTTCAGATCAGCGATGGACCCTTGTTGGACAATTCGGCCCTCGTTCATCAGGACAATCGTGTCTCCGAAATAGGCGGCTTCCGGGAGATCGTGAGTCACGAGCAGGGCGGTCTGCCCCAGATGGCGAAAGATTTCCTTCAGATCTTTTTGTAAAGATGCCCGCACGAGCGGGTCGAGCGCGCCTAACGGTTCGTCGAGCAGGAGCAACTCGGGAGAAAGCACGAGCGCGCGCATGAGGCTGACGCGTTGACGTTGTCCGCCGGAGAGCTCGACCGGATAACGATGGAGCGCGCTTTCCGGGAACCTCGTCAGGTCGCACAATTCTCTGAGGCGCGACTCCACTTCGCTCTCGGACTTGCCGAGGTGCCTGGCCATCAGCGCCACGTTCTCTCGAGCGGTCAGATGTGGAAACAAGCCGCCCTCCTGGATGACGTAGCCGATGCGATGTCTCAAATGTTCGACCGTGCCCGGGCCGACTTCCTGACCATCGAATTCGATTCGGCCGCGATCCGGCTCGATTAATCCAATGATTAAACGAAGGAGAGTGGATTTGCCGCAGCCGCTCGGACCGATCAGCACGGTGGTCTCGCCCCGTGGAAGAGCGAGCGCGGTCGGCTGCAGGGCGGACGCGCCGTGGTAGCGCTTGCTGACCTCCGAAAGACTAACGAGTGCGCTCATTTCATCGCGAGGGAGGATTGAACAGGACGAGCCCGGCCACCGGTGGGTTCTGGGAAAAATTTTCCCTAGGAGGGCAGCGTAAAATAGAAGACACCGAAGAGATTTCTGTCGTCCGTCCAGATTTTGTCGAGTTCAAATCCAGCCGCCCGCGCCAGGTTGGCGAAACCTTCGCGGGTATGTTTATAGGAATATTCCGTGATGATCTTTTCCCCGGCTTCGAAAGCAAAGTGATGGTCGTCGATCTGAACGGCTTGATCGCGCTGGCTCACCAGGTTCATTTCGATCCGGCCGGCGGCTGGGTCGTAAATGGCCCGGTGTTTCCAGGCGCTCAGGTCGAAGTTGGCGTGCAACTCGCGGTTGGCCCGGACCAACAGGTTCAAATTAAAGTTGGCCGTGACGCTCTGGCTGTCGTTATAGGCTTGCTCGAGGATCTGGTGATCCTTCTGCAAATCCACGCCGATGAGAAGGCCGCCTCCCGCCTGGCAATGAGCGGCGATGCGATGGAGGAAGGCGAGAGCCGCGTCGGGCTCGAAATTTCCGATGGTTGAGCCAGGGAAATAGACCACTTTGCGGGTGGCTCGATGGCTCGGGGAGGGGAGCCGAAAAGGCTGCAGGTAATCGGCACAGACGGCCAGGATTTCCAGTCCAGGGAAAAGCTGGCGAAACAGGGTGGTGGATTGGTTTAGCTGGGCACTCGAGATATCGACGGGCACATAGACGGCCGGATTCTTCAATCGTTCGATTAGAATCCGCGTTTTCGTCCCCGCGCCCGTCCCCAACCCGATCAACTCGATCCCCGGGCCGAGATGCGATGCCATGTCCCCACCGTGTTCCTGCAGGATCTGCAATTCCGTGCGGGTAATATAATACTCGGGCAATTCGCAGATCTTCTGGAAGAGCTCAGCGCCGGCTTTATCGTAGAAAAACTTACAGGGCAAGGTGCGCGCCTGGCCCGATAATCCGGCCATGACCTCGGTCAGGAATTCCGATTTGCCCGGTTCCAGGTCGAGAACCGAGACCCGCGCTGTCTGATCGTTCATGAGCGATCCTGGGCGAGACGAATTCCGGTGAACTGCCAGCGTTTTTCCGGTTGGAAGAAATTGCGGTAAGTCCGCCGGATATGGGTGCGGGAGGTGGCGCAGGAGCCGCCGCGCAACACGTATTGGTTGCACATAAACTTGCCATTGTATTCGCCGAGCGCGCCGGGCGCCGCGCGGTATCCCGGGTAGGGCGAATACGAGCTGCGGGTCCATTCCCAAACGTCTCCGAACATTTGCACGAGCGATTGAGGAGCAGATGGGGCGGAGGCCGGTTGGGGGTGGAAAGCGCCGGCCTCCACGAAATGGCTGTCCGTCGCCGGGGCGGCGGCCGCGTGCTCCCATTCAAATTCCGTCGGCAACCGCGCGCCCGCCCAGTTCGCGTAAGCGTCCGCCTCGAAATAGCTCACATGCGTGACCGGTTCCGCTTCGTCCACCGGGCGGAAACCGGACAACGTGAAATTCCACCATTGGCCATCTTTCTTCGACCAGTAGAGTGGCGCGTTCCAACGCTGCTCGTTGACGGTCGTCCAGCCCAGAGAAAGCCAGTATTCAGCGCGGGCATAACCGCCGGCCTCGATAAACTCAAGATACTCGCCGTTGGTGACAGGTCGTGACGCGAGTGAAAACGGCAGGATCAAGGCACGATGCCGCGGCCCTTCGTTATCGTAGGAAAAATCGGTTCCTTCGTGGCCGATGTTGGCGATGGTCTCGTCGAAATCCACGAAATGAATCGGACCTGGTTCGCGCCGGCGGGCCTCATCTTTCCGGCGCTCGCGAAAGATCGGATAAAGCGGATTCTGCGCGAAAACGTGCTTGATGTCGGTCACGAGCAATTCCTGATGCTGTTGCTCGTGATGCGTGCCGAGAATGAGAAGCGGCTCCAGCTCGGTCAGGAGGTCATCGTCCGCACCCGAAAGGAGATCGGCCACGTGTCCGTCAATGGAGGCGCGATAACGGTGCGTTTCCTCGACGGTCGGGCGCGAGATGAGGCCGCGCAGATCGCGCCGGTGCATATCGCCCGCCGCGTTGTAATAGGAATTAAAGAGGTAAGCGTACTGCGGAACCTCGGACTCATAACCGGCCACCCACTTCCTGACGACGAAGGTCTCGAAGAACCAGGTCGTATGCGCCATGTGCCACTTGGCGGGACTGACATCGGGCATCGACTGGACTACGCAATCTTCCGGGGCCAGGTCTGCGCACAGTTCGGTCGTAAAGTTCCGCACCTGCCGAAAACGTTGCAACAATGCCTGCGCACGCGACGGCGCTTCGCTCCCGCGAAAGGGCGCGGCCGAAGGTTCCTTGATGGGTGCGACCGCGCTTGGAATCAATTCGATCGGCCTTCCTGCTCCAGTTCCTCCCGGCGGGCCTCGAGCATTTGATCATGAGTGGCCTCTTCGACTCCGCCGGCCACGAGCTGCTCACCGAGCGATTTGTCCTCGCTCTCACCGGAGCGGGGGGTGCGATGGCCTGAATCGTTGTCCGTGATTTCCCAGTCGTCCTGCAAATTGGCGCTCTCCTTTGTTTCCTCGGCCGGTGTCGGCATGGTGGCGCCGAGCAGCTCCTGCCGAGCCTGGTCCCAATCAGCATCGGTGAAATCGTTGGGATCGCGCTCGCCAATCATGGCAATCTCGCGTGCGCGTTTTTCCACTTGTTCGGGCGTAGCTGCCCCGAACCCGTTTCCGTGCACCGAAATTTTCCCGGCGCCGGCTTGTGAGTATTCGTCCATATGATTAATACGAACGGGTCGAGCGAAACGTTCGTATCATACTTTGGATGAGGGATTGTTTGGTTGCAACGTCAGGATTCCGGAGCGTTGTCCGGATTCAGTAATAAAGATGAACGGCGAAACAATTCTACGATTGGAACAGGGCGCGATTGCCTTTCAGGAATATGGCGATCCTCGGGGACGCCCGGTCGTGTTTTGTCACGGCTGGCCCAGTTCACGCACTATGGCTGAGTTGACCGACACAGCGGCGCGTGAGCTCGGGGTTCGCATCATTTCGCCCGATCGGCCGGGCATCAGCCGATCCGATCTTCCGCGCGAACGCAAGTTGCTCGACTGGCCTCCCGTGTTGCGCGCTTTGGCTGATCATCTCGGGCTGGATCGATTTCGCATCCTCGCCATCTCCGGCGGCGCGCCTTATGCCTACGTCAGCGCGTGGAAATTGCCGGAACGCATCGCGGCCATCGCCGTCGTCAGCGGCGCGCCGCCCATTCGAGAACTGCGCGACCAAGCCGGCCTGCTTCCCTTGTATCGCTGGATGCTCACGCTTTATCACAAGCAACCGGAGCTGCTTCGGGCTTGCTTCCACGCGGTGCGCCCGTTCGCCTGTGTCCGGCTGCCGCTTCGTTTTCGTCCCCTTCTTTTGAAACTTCTGCAGCCGGTGGATGCCTCGAGTCTGCGGGACTCGGCCGCCTTTGAGGCCTGTTTCGAAAGTCAGCGTCGAGCCTGGCGTGGCTCGGCCGATGGCGTGATGGCCGACGCGCGAATCTACGCCGATGCCTGGGGCTTCGCTCTCGAAGAAATCTCCGTGCCCGTGCGGCTCTGGCATGGAACGAAGGATCGCAGTTTCTCAATCGGCATTGCCGAGGAGGTGGCCAGCCGTCTTCGTCACTGCACCGCGCGCTACGTCGAAGCGGCCGGTCACTACTCTTTGCCCATTCGCCACATGGGAGAAATTCTGCGCGATTTGATGGCTACGGAATAGGGTGTGGCGCCCATCGATGCCTGAAGATGTAGGACTCGAGCTCACAAAAGTCCTGTGCGCTGGGCAGAACTCAGGCTAAAAGAATAGTGTGGAAGATTTTACTGCAGGAACAATTCAGAGCCAGGCGGTGCGCCGTTCCGCCACTCTGGGTGACGAGTGGGACGCTCGGGTGCGCCAACTGGTGGCCGACTGGGGCGTCGATAAGACTCCGGAATTGATCGAAGAAATGATCGTGACCGCCTTGAAGATCGGGCGCGACCAGATGGGCGTGGCCGACCTGAAGCTGCTCAATCGATCACTCAAAGAGCTGCGCTACGCCGCCAAAGTTTTTGCCCCATACGCGAACATCCGGAAGATCGCGGTCTTTGGATCGGCGCGCACCGCCCCGGACGCGATTTCGTTTCAGATGGCGGAGCAATTTGGGCGCGAAATCATCAAACATAATTTCATGGTCATTACCGGAGGCGGCGACGGCATCATGGGCGCGGCGCAAAAAGGGGCCGGGCGGGAACACAGTTTCGGGCTCAACATCCGCCTGCCCTTCGAACAACGGGCCAACCCAATCATCGAGGGCGACGGGAAGTTAATTAACTTCAATTATTTTTTCACTCGCAAACTGAATTTCGTGAAGGAAACGCACGCGCTGGCTCTTTTTCCGGGAGGCTTCGGCACCATGGATGAAGGGTTCGAGGTCCTGACCCTGATGCAGACCGGAAAAGCGCGCATCATTCCGATGGTGTTGCTCGATCAGCCGGATGGGACCTATTGGGAAACGTGGATGAAATTTGTCCGCGATGACATGTACAATCTCGGCTACGTCTCATCAGAGGATTTCTCTCTCTTTAAGCTGTGTCACAGTGTCGAGGAGGCGATCGAGGAAATCGTTCAATTCTACAAAATTTATCATTCCGTTCGCTGGGTCGGCGATCAGCTGGTTCTCCGCATCACGAGCCGGTTATCCGACCAGGCGGTCGCGCAATTGAACGAAAAATTCGCGGACGTCGTGCGCGAAGGCGAAATTGTGCAGAGCCGCGCCCTCTCCCAGGAGAAGAACGAGCCGGAAATAGGGGAGCTGCCGCGCCTGGTTCTGAAGCCGTACCGTCGCGATTTCGGCCGCTTCCGGCAATTGATCGACGCGGTGAACCTGTCTTCAGTCGGCTGAGAACAGCTCGGTTTTGGCGCGGGAGGAGAGGGCCGAAGCGGGCGCGCCCTCGCCCTCGCTCAAACTGGCAGGCATTGCTTTATCCCGCCTGCTTAAGGCAAGATCGATGGCCAGTTTTTCGCGTATCATCTGGTTGAAGTCGAAGTGCTCCCGCGCATAGCGCAAAGCGTTGGCCGCGCAATGCGCCGCCAGCTTCTCGTCCGAAATAAAGCGCAGGATCGCGACGGCCAGGGCGTCACTGTCGCCCGGCTCCACCAACAGTCCGTTCTGGCCATCTTCCACAATCTCAGGAATGTCGCCCACCTTCGTTGCAATGACGGGCCGGCCCGTGGCAAAAGCTTCGCGCAGGACAATGGGAGAGGCTTCCGTGCAAAGAGAGGCAATGACCACCATGTTCGCCGCCACCAGAATTTCGGGGGTGTCCCAGCGGTAACCGAGCATGATGATTTTATTCTCGAGACCAGCATCGTAGATGGCCTGGCGCAGCCGCTGCTCGCGCCAGCGATCACCCGTGCCCTGGCCCACGAAAATGAACCGGGCCTCTGGCCGCTGCTGCAGAACAATCCGAGCTGCTTTCATCAGCCGCATCTGCCCTTTGTCGGAACGGATCATTCCGATATTGGCAATGAGCGGCGTGTCCGCGGAGAATCCCATCTCCTCGCGGAATTTCATGGGATCGAGGTTAGGCGAAAATTTCAGGAGATCGACCGCCGAACCGATGACCTCGATCTTCTCCGGGGCAATTCCATTTTGTTCCACCAATTGGCGTTTGATCACCTTGGCGTCGGCGACAATTTTGGCGCACCCGTATTTATAAATAAACCCGCGGCTCCTGCTGCCTAACGGATCGGTGATACAGCGCGACCGCGTGACGGGGAGGCCGGCCAGGTGCAGCGGCAGGCAGAGCCAGTGATCTTTCGAGCTGTAGGTCTTGATCAGATCGATCTCGTGGCGCCAGCAGAAGAACCAGATGCGAAAAGAGGCGATCGGATCGATCCGGCGCCGCAGGGCCAACGCGAGCACGCGCGCGCCCAGTTCCCGGGCCCGCGGCAGGACCTCGCTTTTCGGATCGCAGATCAGCCAAGCCTGATGGCCGTGGGCGTTGAGCCAGTTGACCTCGAGACACGTGCGATATTCCTGGCCGCCCCAACTGCCGCTGCTCTCGAGATGGAGAATGTTCATGGGTGCGCGCCGGCGGGCATCAACCTGAAAGTCAGCCGTGAGGAATTCGACGTCTCGATGCGTTAATCTTGAATGGGTTTCCCGCCGTTTTCGAGAATATAATCGTGAATCGTGTTGACCGTGCGCAGGGCCTTTCCCGCCACTTCGGAGTTCGGCACGCCCACCCCGAATGTTTTCTCCATGCTTACGACCAGCTCGAGGGCATCGATGGAATCAAGGCCCAGGCCATTGGGGCCGAAAAGGGGAAGTTCGTCGCCGATCTGATCGGCGGTCGTCTGCAGCATCAGGTTCTTGACGAGCATTTCCTTGATGCGGGGGCGTAAGTCGACATCTGACATAAGCGCCGCGGAAGTTGTCTTATCCTTTGCCGCCCGTCAATCGCGCTGTTTTTCTAAGTGGCATCGGCATCTTGCCGATGACTTACGGAACATCGGCTGGAAGCCGATGCCACTTTGCCGCGCGGCGTTCCCTGTCTGTGAAGTTTCGATGCGTTGTTCATGCGACCGGAAGCTCCGAGTATTCCCCCGGCGTCGCCTCGTGCTTGCATCCGTCTCGCGCAGACGAGGAGGAGCGCCCCGACGGAGCAAGGCGGCTACAGCACTGGTGGTGTGCGACGTTACACAGCGCCTTCTTCGCTGGCCTCCGCCTGAGGCGGGCCGGCAGGATGACGCCGGCGCAACGCGCTTGCTACGACCGACCGCAGATCAGACCTTGCCGGTCTGTTCGCCTGGCGGGATCGTCTGGGCAGGATCGGGCAGGGCCGCGGCGGTGGTGGGCGGAACGTCTGTAGTCCGAGGCAAAGTGGCTTGCGCGGGTTTCACCTCGGCGAACTTGCTGGCATCGGGCGTCCCGGCCTTGTGCAATTCGTCGCTGAATTCGTCTTTTGCTTTCTGAAATTCCTTGACGGCTTGGCCCATGCCACGAGCCAGCTCCGGAAGTTTCTTCGCACCGAACAAAACGAGAATGATCAACAGGATGACGATCAGGTCCGGCCCGGCCAAATTCATAAAGCTGGCAATCAGGATCATACGTTAGTTCAAAGATTAGTCCGTTTGTTGAAGTTGCAAGGTAATTCGGCCTCGGGGCGGGCCACCACTCTCTGCGGAGCACTACCCGGGCCCCGCCGCGGCCTTTCTCTGCGTGGCCCGGTAGACCAGCAGGGCGGCGTGGACGTCTTCCACCGCCATGCCCAGGGATTTGAAGACGGTGGTCTCGTCCGCACGCGCCGGCACCTTCCCCGCCAGCGCCTCCCCGATTTCGGCGTAGATCTCCGCTCCGGCCAGCAGGATATCGCCCGCCTCCTGCCGCGCGGCTTCGCGCGAATCCACGAAAATGACATGGGCCATGGCTGCTTCATCCAGCTCCCGCCAGTCGGGCCGGCAGGCCCCCACCGCATTTACGTGGCAACCCGGCTTCAACCATGCGCCTTGCAGAATCGGGGTGCGCGAACTTGTGACCGTGACCACCACATCGGCGCCCCGCACAGCTTCGGCGGGGTTGGTGGCGATGGCGCCAATGGCGGACGCGAATTGAGCTGCGTGCTTTTCGTTAGGGCTCCAGACGCGCACTTCGTCGAACGTTCGAACCAGGCGCAAAGCTTCCCAGTGGCTGCGGGCCTGAACGCCACTGCCAAGAATGGCGAGGACATGCGCTTCCGGGGCGGCCAGCAGATTTGTGGCAACAGCCGAGACCGCAGCCGTGCGCATTTCGGTGATGACGGTGCCGTCCATGACGGCGAGCGGCGCGCCGGTTTCGGGATCAGCCAGGAGGATGGTGGCCATGTGCGTGGGAAGGCCGCGCTCCGCGTTGGTCGGAAAGAACGTGACGATCTTCACGCCGAGCCCTTCGGCCCAAGCAGACATCATGAAGAAAAAGCCGCCGGGCGGATCGACCGTAATGCCGGACCGCACGGGCTGAGTGACCTGGCCGGTGGAAAATTGGACGAGGGCTTTCTCCATGGCCGGAATGAGATCGGCCATTTGGAGATGTTCACGCACGGCTTTCTCGTCCAGAAATAAGGTCAGCACATGGTAGATTGGAAAATTCTAGACGAAAGGGCAAGAGTGCGGAATAGCCAGATTGGATGACGATCGGGAAACCCATGCAAGATTTTACGAAAACGTTGCGACGGATGGCGGTCTGTTTACTTTGCCTCGGATGTGCCCTGGCCAGCGGATGCAAGTCGGGCGCCCGCTCTGGCACAGAGGAGACCGCCACCAGTCCGTCGAAAAAGAAAAGCTACCCTGGCACGGAGGAGAATCCCGCCGATCCCTCGGGAGCGAAACCCTTAACCTCTCCCGGCACGAATGCGAGTCCCACCGATTCGTCGAACCGGAGAGCCTCTGGCCGGGAGGACACGAGTTCAGACTCCGAAAGTAAGGAACGATACGAAGGAGGCGATCCCGATCTTTATCGTGCTCCTGTGCACAGGGGAGCTGCGCACGAAAAGGTGGAACAAACTGAAGCCTCCACGCCGACGCCCACGCCGAGCCGCCCGATTGATCGTCCCCTCGATCCTTCGGGAAAACCGCTGACGCCCGACGGCTAGGAATCGCCCGGCAGGTTTAGGCGCGGGTCTGTACGCGCGACGTGATCCATCCTGCGAAGAAGATATAAAGGATGGCGTCGAGCACGCCCACGCCCGTGCGCAGTTGGGACACGGGACCGATCAGGTTGTGCGATTGGTGCGATTCAAAGAGAACGGCCAAACCGATGGAAGTCACCACGCCGACCGTCGCCATCATGGCCAGCGCGTAAAGCACCCAATAAATAGGGCAGACGCAGCGCTACCTACCACCAGGAACCGGCAATGACGAGGCCAGTCAGAATGCCGAGGAAGAATTGGAGAGGAAGGGGTGAAGACATGATTGCGTTTGTTATTTCGACACCAACGTCTGGGCAAGCGCTTTCGTTTCCAAAAGCCTAACCACCGCATCGCCGAAATCTCTGGTAGGGACGCCGCGCTGCGGTGTCCGCTCCGCGCCCTTTCGCGACAGGGCAGATGACGAGTCTGTTCCGCGCGTATCATTCCCGCAAAGGGAAGCTGGCAGCTTCCCCTACAGGGCGACAGAGCAACGGTCGTCCGTTTAGTCCGCGCGCCGATGACGTCTTACACGTCGTAATACATGCTGAATTCGTAGGGATGGGGGCGGAGTCGCAACGCGTCGTATTCCTTTTGTTTCATGTCGGCCCAGTTGGCGATGAAGTCGGCATTGAAGACATCGCCGCGCAGGAGGAAGGAATGGTCGGCCCGCAAGGCTTGGATGGCACCCAGCAATGAATCCGGCACGCTCGGGACCTGGGCGAGTTCTTCCGGTGGCAATTCGTAGAGGTTCTTGTCCAGCGGGTCGCCCGGATCGATCCGGTTTTGAATGCCATCGAGACCGGCCAGCAACAAGGCCGAGAAGGCGATGTAGGGGTTGGCCGCCGGGTCGGGCGTGCGAAACTCGACCCGTTTCGATTTTGGATTTTCCGAGTAGGTCGGAATCCGGATGGCAGCGGACCGGTTGCGGGCCGAGTATGCCAGATTGACCGGCGCTTCGAATCCGGGCACGAGCCGCTTGTAGCTGTTGGTCGTGGGATTGGTGATGCAGGTGAGGGCAGGGGCGTGCCGCAGAATGCCGCCGATGAAGAAGAGGGCCATCTCGCTCAAGCCGGCATAGCCGTTGCCGGCAAAAAGCGGTTTCCCCTCTTTCCAGAGCGACATGTGGGTATGCATGCCCGAACCGTTGTCGCCGAAGAGGGGTTTGGGCATGAACGTGACAGTTTTGTTGTGCCGTCTGGCCACATTGCGCACGATGTACTTATAGTACTGGAGAGCGTCGCCCATTTGCTTAAGGGGCGCGAAACGGATATCAATCTCGGCCTGGCCGGCGCTGGCCACCTCGTGATGCTGGCGCTCGATGGGAATGCCGGCCTTCTCCAGCTCGAGGCACATCTCGTTGCGGAGATCCTGCAAGCTGTCGGCCGGCGACACCGGAAAGTAGCCCTCTTTAGCGCGAATCTTGTAACCCAGATTGGGCATCTCATCGCGCCCGCTGTTCCAATGCCCCTCGATGCTGTCCACACTGTGGAAGGAAGCGTTCGAAGTGTAGTTGAAGCGGACGTCGTCAAAGATGAAGAATTCCGCTTCCGGTCCGAAGAACGCCGTATCGGCAATTCCGGTACTTTTCAGATAAGCCTCCGCTTTTTCAGCGATGCCCCGCGGGTCGCGATCGTAGGGCTCGCGCGTGATTGGGTCCACGATCGTGCAGATCAGGCTGAGCGTCGGTTCGGCGTTGAAGATATCGATCCAGGCCGTGGTTGGATCGGGAATGACGAGCATGTCGGAAGCATTGATGACTTTCCAGCCACGGATGCTGGAACCGTCGAAGCCAAGGCCTTCGGTGAAGATGTCCTCGTTGTATTCGGTTAGGGTGGTGGTGAAATGCTGCCAGGTGCCGGGCAGGTCGGTGAACTTGAAGTCCACGAGTTTGATCCCGTGGTCCTTGATCATTTTGCTGACGTCAGATGCGGTTTTTTCTTTAGCCATTGCTCAGAAGTGGATGGTTGAGGGTTGGAAGCTGATGGAAACAATACGCCTGATCGCGGTCTGACAGTCGATTAACCATCAGTCTGCAACGGTCAACTTTTGTTACACCGCTTTTTCGCCGATTTCTTCCGTGCGGATACGCACCGCATGTTCCACGGGGAGAACGAAAACCTTCCCGTCCCCGATCTTGCCGGTCTTGGCTGCCGCCACCACGACCGTGACGGCCTTGTCGACCATCTCGTCGGAGAGGACCACTTCCACTTTCACCTTGGGGAGAAAATCGACGGTGTACTCGCTGCCACGGTAGATCTCGGTGTGGCCTTTCTGGCGACCGAACCCCTTGACCTCCGTCACGGTCATGCCCTCGATGCCGAGCTCGGCCAGGGCCTCTTTGACCTCTTCCAGTTTGAAGGGCTTGATGATCGCTTCCAGTTTTTTCATGTGGATTAAACTCGCCGCCGCGCGCCGCTTTTCAAACTGAAGCTAACCGCGGCACGCGCTCTCATAACAATGTCACGGGGACTTTGCAATGACGAATTTGGCGGGTGGGGGACACCCGCTGGGAGCAGATGGCCATTCCAGGGAGCATTCCGGGGAAAGCCCTCCGGCGCGACCCCTTTCCACGAGCGCAACCCTTAAATCTGTGGTTCCACGCGTTCCACGTCTTGAAGCGATTTGGCGCGCCCTTATAATGAGCGCAGATGCCGCAGGATTCTTTCGTTCACCTCCACCTGCACACGGAATATTCGCTCCTCGATGGGGCTGTGCGCATGAAGGAGTTGATGAAAAGAGCGGTCGAATTCGAGATGCCGGCCGTGGCCATCACCGATCATGGCAACTTGCATGGTGCGATCGAGTTTTACCAGGAAGCCAAGCGGGCCGGGATCAAGCCGATCATCGGTTGCGAGGCCTACGTCGCCCCTCGTTCGCACAAGGATCGATCCAGCACCCCGGGCTCCTCGTCCTACCACTTCACTCTGCTGGCGCGCGATGAGGTCGGTTATCGCAATCTGGTCAAGCTCATCTCCACCGCGCATCTCGACGGATTTCATTATCGCCCGCGCATCGACAAGGAACTTCTGGCGACTCATGCCGAGGGACTTATCGGCCTGAGCGGCTGCCTCGCCAGCGAGGTCAATTCCGCCCTGCAATCGGATAATCTGGAGAAAGCCCGGCAGAGCGCCGCCGAGTATCGCGACATTCTGGGCCGCGAGAATTTCTTCATCGAACTGCACGACCACGGCATGGAGCAGCAAAAGAAGTGTAACCTCTGCCTGCCGCGCATCGCGCAGGATCTGGGAGTGGGACTGGTCGCGGCCAACGATGTTCATTTCTTGCGTCGCACGGATCATGAGGCGCACGACGTCATGCTTTGCATTGGCACTGGCAAGATGGTGCAGGACGAAAACCGGATGCACTATCTCCCGGAGCTGTATCTCAAGTCGCCCGCGGAAATGCGCGAGTTGTTCCGCGATTTTCCTGAATCGATCACCAATACGCTGGCCATCGCGGAGCGTTGCAACCTGGAGCTGGAATTCGGAAAATCGAAATACCCGGAATACACCGTGCCCGAAGGCAAGACGCGCGAGGGCTATCTGCGCGAGCTTTGCTACCGGGGCTTGCAGCAGCGTTACGGCGAACGCTCCACGGCCGATCCCCAGCTCATGGAGCGGCTCGATTACGAACTCGATGTACTCGAAAAGACCGGCTTCGTCAGCTACCTCCTGATCGTTTGGGACTTTATCCACTTCGCCAAGAACCGCGGGATCCCCGTGGGACCGGGCCGCGGCTCGGCCGCCGGCTCCATGGTCGCCTATGTCCTCGCCATCACGGACATCGATCCACTGCAATACGGCCTGATCTTCGAACGTTTCCTCAACCCGGATCGCGTTTCACCGCCCGATATTGACGTCGACTTTTGCGAGTCCCGCCGTGGCGAAGTGCTCGAGTACGTCCGCCAAAAATACGGCGAACGGCGGGTCGCGCAGATTATTACCTTCGGAAAACTGAAGGCCAAGAGCGTGGTGCGCGATGTCGGGCGCGTCATGGGGCTGAGCTATCGCGATGCCGATCGTATCGCCAAGATGATTCCGAACGAGCTCAATATCACGCTCGACTCGGCCATCGAGAAAAACGCGGAGTTGAAGCGGGCCGTCGCGACAGAGGCGCCCACTCGGCAGCTTTTCGAGCACGCCCGGATTCTGGAAGGTCTATCCCGCAATGCCGGTGTGCACGCGGCCGGCGTGGTCATCAGCGATCGCGATTTATCCGATTACATTCCGCTCTGTCGCGATGTCAAAGGCAACGACGTGGTGAGCCAGTATCCGATGGGTCCGTTGAACGACCTCGGCCTGCTCAAGATGGATTTTCTTGGGTTGAAAACACTGACGGTCATCGAGGACACCCTGACGTTGATTCGCCAGCGCGAGCCGAACTTTGCCCTGGCCACGATTCCGCTGAATGACGCGGCCGCCTTCGGCCTCTACAACCGCGGCGAGACGATTGGCCTGTTCCAGATGGAATCGGGCGGCATGACCAGCCTCTCCAAGCAGTTCGACGTCCAGAAACTGGACGACATCATCGCTTTGATCGCGTTGTATCGGCCCGGCCCGATGGAGCTGATCCCGGAGTTCGTGAGGGCCAAGAAGGGGATCACACCGATTAAGTATCTGCACCCTCTGCTCGAGGATATTTGCGCGGACACCTACGGAGTCATGATCTACCAGGAGCAGGTCATGGCCGCGGCCAGCAAACTGGCCGGCTATTCGTTAGGCCAAGCCGATCTGCTGCGGCGGGCCATGGGCAAGAAGGACAAGGAGAAGATGGCCAAGGAGCGGGCCACCTTCATCGAAGGATGCGACCAGACGAACGAAATTCCGGCCAGGAAAGCGAACGCCATTTTCGATTTGCTGGAGAAGTTCGCGGGCTACGGGTTCAACAAGAGCCATAGCGCCGCCTACGGAGTGATCAGTTATCACACGGCTTATTTGAAGGCGCATTATCCGGTGGAATTCATGGCGGGTCTGCTCAGCAATGAAATCAATGACACGGACAAGATTTCAGTGTTTGTGGCCGAGTGCAAAAGAATGAAAATCAGCATTCTGCCGCCCGATATTAACAAGAGCGGCTTGAAGTTCGTGCCGGAGCGACGGGAAGGAGATACGCCTTCCATGGCCATCCGCTACGGACTGGCCGCCATCAAGCACGTGGGCGAGGGGGCCATGGAGCTGGCCCTCCAGGAACGGGAAAAATCCGGTTCCTTTTCTTCCCTGGAAGATTTCTGCGGCCGGCTCGGGTCGCGCATCGCCAATCGCAAGATGCTGGAGAGTCTGGTCAAGGCCGGCGCCCTCGATTTCCTCCGGCGCGATCGGGCCGAGCTCTTTGCCTGTATCGACGAAGCGCTGGCGGCAGCCGCTTCCGCTCATCGTGATCGCGCGGCCGGACAGGTCTCGTTGTTCGATGAAGCCGAATCCGCCGGCACCACCATGCGCAGGAAAACGGTGGTCCCCTGGAACGATGCCGAGAAGATGTCTTACGAGAAGGAATTGCTCGGCTTCTACGTGACGGGGCATCCGCTCGACGCTTTCGCCCAGTTCCTTTCGACCCGGAGTTACCAAAGCATTGCCTCGCTCGGCGAACTGGCCGATCGCGCGCCCTTCAAGATCGCCGGCGCGCTGGTCCAGATCGAAAAGAAATTCACCAAGAGGGAAGGGAAACCGTTTGCGGTGGTTTGGCTGGAGGATTTGAGCGGCACGCTCGAGGTGGTGCTGTGGAATGAAGTCTATAACGAAGTGGCGTTGACGCTCGCGCTCGGACGCGTCGCCGTGCTCAAGGGCACGATCGAGAAACGCGATGAGGCCGTGCGCGCTACGGCCCAGAAGCTCATCCTGCTCACGCCGGAGAAGGCCAACGGCGCGGCGGCCCAGGCGCCCGGCTCCGATGTTCTGCTCCATTTCTCGCCCGCCACCACCAGCGATGAACTGCGCCAGGTCCGCGAAATTCTGGCCAGTTCGCCAGGACCGCGCCGCGTGCAACTGGTTTTCGGCCGGCCGGATGGCGATTCGCTTCGGGTCGATGCGGGGGCTGATTTTTGTGTGAACCTGACGCGCGATCTCGAGCAGAAGCTGGCGCGCTGGCTGGTCGCGACGAAAGCGGAGCGACGCAGCACGGTGGAGGAAGTGGCGGTTTCGTAAAAAAAAAAGGACGATCTGCCGGAGTGAGCGGCTTTCGACAGCTGCGGGTCTAACATCGCGCCCGGAGGTCACGATCCACCAAAAGAGGTGGAACGGCCTCTCCGAGGACGTTGCCAAACCGACCCGACGAAGGCGCCTGACCTTGTGGGGTCTGCCTAACGCCGCTTTGATTTCCGGCGCGGGCGCGATGGTTCCGGCTTCGCTTGCGGCCGTGGCTCGCTTCCAAAAATCAGGACCGATCCTTCTTCGCTGCCACCCGCACACCACGGAAACGAACGCGTGTTGGCCGCGGCCGCGGCCGATCCGCCCGCTGGCTTGGCCGGGTGATCGGTCAGCGCGATCCTCCATGGTTTTCCCAAAAGTCCGCCGCGGAACGCGACGCGATCGATCCCGGTCACGATGGGCTGTCCCGTCGGAAGAGGCATGACCTTGACCTCGTCGACACACCCACCGCCACGGCGCGGCGTTAGATCCACCACGGCCTGATTGGGGCTGAGTTCGAGGTCGAGCGCGTTCAAGTCGGCAAAGCCCAATTCTCCCTGCAGCGACAACGCAATTTCCGCATTCCCGAGGTTGAGAAAATCGATGGAAGCTGTCTGGCCTTTGAAAGCAATCCGGCCCGATGCCTCCGTTAGACGAAGCGGGGTCAGGCCGAGTTTTCCGTTCGTTAACTGGCACTCGCCCGTGATCGCGGGATGGAGCAAGGACTGCGACATCTGAAGTTTTCCGCTCAGAATTCCATCGCGGAAAACGTCATGGGAAAGGTAGCGCGGCAAACGATTCAGGAATAGCGCCGGAAAATTCAGGTCGGCCGAAAATGGCTCGGCCCCGGCATTTCCGCGCGCGGTGAGGCGCACGGGAAGACTCGCCTCCAACGTGATCGGGCTGCTGCCGGTGGATTGGGCGGATGCTTTGGCATTCACGGTGCCGGAGGAAAAACGCATCTCGGCATCGCCGGACAATCGCGCCGCATCGTTAGCCGCGGCCAGATCGCGCACATGCAGATTGGCCCAGCCCTGCAGCGCATCCACGCCACCAAAGATGGAGAGTCGCGTCGCCAGCATCCCGGTCCAAACGTTGCGCCCGGTGAGGGCGGTCGAGAGCTCGCCGAGATCGGTTGGATCCACGCTCAGATCGACGTCCGCCTTCTGCGCCGGATCGAGCGCATCGCTGGCGCGAGCCCCGGCCATAACCTTGGACAGAGAAAGAGGAACAAATACGTTGCCCCGGAGCTTCGGTTTTCCGTTCAGGTCGAGCGCGACCGCCTGTAGTTGAAAATATTTCTCCGCCACCGTGACGAATCCGTTCAGAGAAACGTGTTCATTGGCCAGATGCGCCTGCCGGAAAAAGAGAATGCCGGGCGCATAATCGGCCTGGAGTTCCGCGTTGAAAGGGAGCAGATCGGCCGGTTCGGGAACGCGCAGACCGCGTCCGCCCAGATGAAACGTGCCCGAATGCGAACCGGAGTTGCCGCTGCCCGACCACTCGGCTTTGATCGCTCCCGCCGTAATCCTCTTTTGCCAGGCAACCGGTAGGAGAGGCAGGTAATCGGCCACCTTGTCGGCGGCCACGGTCGCGTTTCCGGAATAGAGGTGGTTCCTGGCCAGATCGATGTGGCCTTGGCCGCGCAAAAAATCGTTCTGCCGGTGCAATTCCAATTGCTCGATCTCGAAGGCCGTCACCGTCAGGTTCAATTTGGCCGCAAACGTGTCGACCGGCGTTTTCAGAATGGTGAGCGACTTCCCCGTCGCCTTGATGTGACCGCCGATCTTCCGGTCCGCCGCGTTCATGGTTCCATCGACGGCGATCTCGCCGGAAAAATCGCCCGCATTCGCGCCGAACAAACTGGCAAAAGCGCCAAGGTTGCTGATGGAAGCGGAAATGGTTCCGCGAAAATCCGGGTTGAACCAATCGAAGGTCTTGGCCGCGAAACGAGCTTCGCCATTCAAGGTGAGCTGATTGTTGCCCTGTTTGACATAGAGCTGCTGCAATTGGATCTGCCGGTTGTAGAGGACCGCGCCCAGCATGATCACGTCGGCCGAGCGACGGCGCCAGGAAAGCTGAGTCAATTCCGTCCAAAGCGAAGCGGTGGCCGACGCCGGATCGCGCGGATCGCCCCGAAAGGTAAACTTGCAGGCATGCAGGATGCCGTTGAGCTGATCGGTGAAGCCGAGGCTTGCGGAGGTTTGTTTCAGCGAAATGTCGGTGGCGGAACCGGCCACGTTCCAGGTGGAGTGGCCGGCGCGCCATTCGTTCGAGACGTTTGCCCGGATTTTGCCGCCGAAGGCATCGACATCGAACTCGAGCCCGATGTGCTCTTTGCTCAGGTGAGAAAGGTCGGCCGTGAGGGATTGCAGATCGAGTCCACGCGCCAGGCTAAGGCCGGCAATGGTCAGGCGGTCGCCCTGCCAGGTGGTGGATCCCCGCAGCCGGCTGAAGCTTTGCCGGAATAATGGGGAAGAGATCATGATCTCTCCCGCATTGAACGCACCGGCTTCGATCTCACTTGCGCTCAGAGCGAGGTCTCGCAACACGACCACGGTGGCGCCGTCTTCCACGCGCAGGTTCAACCGGTCGACCCGGAAGTTTTCGGGCAACGATTTCTGCCAACTGTTCCAGCTCCTCTCCGGAAGGAAAGCGTCGGACCGGTTGCGATGGATTTCTCCCCGCAGATCCTGGATGGAAAGTGTTTGAATGGCGCGTCCTCGCGTCCGCAACAGGATCGATCGCAGATTCAATGTGATGTCGGCGCGCGCCGCGCTCAGGTCGATCTGACCGGCCGCCTGGTCGGTGATATGAATTCCGCTGAGCTCGACCGGACGCAGAAAGGGCGCATCAATTTTTGCGATTGTGCAGGTCAGCTTCAGCTGTCGCGCCTGCCACCAGATCCAGAGGCGAACCTCGCGGGCCACCATCGAAGGAGTGCCGAACAGCAGCAGCACCGCCGCCAACATGGCGATGAGGGTGTAACGCCGGATTCGTTTATGCATGAGTGACATCGGCGCTTTCTCCTGCCCCGGTGGGCTCAATGTGGCGGCCCCGAGGGCGCGCCGACAAGTCGAATTCGCGCGCGATCCTAACGCGGATCGTGGCCCGGGGCCTCCCCGAAGACCACGCGCAAAGATTGCGGGGCGTGAATGCGCGCGTCCAGTTGTTGCTGCAAGGATCGCTCCGCCTCTGCGGCCAAACCATCTTCGCCGGCTTTTTGACGGGCCAATTCCGGAAGGGTGGTCAGTTCGGCCTGAACGTCTCCCGCGGAAACGCGGTTCCAGTAGCCATTCTCAAGGGCGAGCACGTCCACCTGCTGCTGTTCCACTCCGAGGATTTGCGCATGCGGTAGCCGGATCACAATCGCGTCGGGCTGGACATCGACCGAGAGATTTTGGCGGAGGTCGAAGCCTGCCTTAACCGCGAAGGTACCGTGCAGCTTCAAATGCTTCACGCTTCCCGCCCAGGCATGCTGCAACTCGTGCTCCACCTCGACGCGCCGTGATAACACAACCAACTCGCTCGTGGGTGTGGTTTGTTCAAGATAGACGCGATTGTTGATGGTGATGCGCGGTTGCAGGTGCGCGACATCGACAAAGGCTTTGCGCAGGTCCTGGCCGAGGTGTTCGAGTTCGGCCGCGCTCTGGTGAGCGGTGCGGGCGGGCCAGCTTTCCAGGCGCAGGAAAATGAGCACGACTACGGCCGTGATCGTTAGCGCCACGAGTGCCAGCGCCGCCGGCCACGATATTCGCCCCGCTCCTGCTGACTTCGACATTGGACGTTGAACCTCCGACGTTTTCCGCTTCACCCCAAAAAAGTACCGCCCCCCACGCCCGATGGACGTGAAGGGCGGCTGTTCCCCCCAGAACAATCTGGAAAACTGTCGAGCTAGTAATCGAGCTTGAGAAAAGCCGCAACAAAATTTTTACGAGAACTTTTTGTCTGGTTGATTCGATCGGTCGAACAGAAGGCAGGAATTTGCGACCGGGCCAAGCCGCCGCTACAAGGATATCGGCTTTCATGCTCGCTCGTTTACAACTGAAGGAATTTCGCTGTTTCGAATCTCTGACCGTGCCGCTCTCGGACGGGTTCAACTTTTTCGTCGGAGCGAATGGGGAAGGCAAAACCTCCATTCTGGAAGCAGTCTGCGTGCTCCTGCGTTTGCAATCGCAACGCACCTCCAGCCTGGCGCCAGTTGTGCGCGCGGGCGCCAAATCTTTTTCTGTGCGCGGATCGTTCGATGATCACGCCCTGGAATTTCACTACGGCGGATTGCGCCGCCGTTTGCGCTTCGATCAAGTGGAGCAGCGCGTCGCCCTCGAGTACCTGCGTTTGGCTCGAGTCGTTTCGTTTGCGAACACGGATATCGAAATGGTCCGCGGTGGATCGGAACCGCGCCGCCGCTATCTCGATTTTCTTGGCTCGCAGATGGATCCGCGATATGGCGCGACTTTGCGCTCCTACGAACGGGCTTTGCGTTCGCGTAATGCGCTTCTCAAATCGGCGCAGCCGCGTCCGCGCGAACTGGCCGCTTACGATGAGCCCTTGATCAGGCATGGGACGGAGCTGGGTGCGCTGCGCGCGAAAATCGCGGATCAGATCGCGCCCGAGGCGGCCGCCGCCCATGCCGAGATCAGCGGGGCGGGGGAGAAGCTCGATGTTTATTTTTTGGCCGGACACGAGCCGGATTTTGCCGCGCACCTGGCCCGCTCGCGCCCGCAGGAAGAGCGCCTTCGCCAAACGGTGGTGGGGCCGCATCGTGACGATCTGGAACTCTTCGTCGATGGGATGGCAGCGCAGAATTACGCTTCGGAAGGGCAGCAACGAACCCTGGCCCTCGCCCTCAAGCTGGCCCAGGCTCGCCTGTTTGCCGGGCAAGGGACCCCCCCCGTTCTTTTAATCGACGACATTTTCGGAGAGTTGGATCCGGCGCGCCGCAATGCATTGCTGGCCACGCTAACCGTCAGCCCGCAGAAGCTGATCACGGCAACTTCTCTGCAATGGCGCGAACAACCGGGTGAGGCCATCATCTGGGCCCTGCGCGACCGCCAATTGCACAGAGTTGATTGAGATGAGTAGCCGTGTTTGCTGCGGTGTCGGGGGTGTGATGGCACGCGCGCGGAGTGGACGCCGCCGCGCGGCGTCCCTACCAGGCATGGCGTGCCGACAATGGTAACGCTTGCGCTCGGGCGTGGCGCGCGTTCTAGTTTTGGAATGCGAAAGATGGAAGCCCATGTTCCGCCGAACCTGGCCGGTTCGCTGCTGGTGGCGCATCCGAACATGCTCGACCCGAATTTCCGGCGAACGGTTCTGTTTATTTCTGTGCACGACTCCGAGGACGGTGCGCTCGGTGTGATCCTGAACCGGCCGCTCGATAAACACGTGAGCGATCTGGTGAGCGACGAGCCGCCCGCCGGTCTGGCGGACGTCCCGGTTTTTTTGGGCGGACCGGTGGGAAGAAACCAGCTCATGTTTGCCGCGTTCGAATGGCAGAAAGGAGAGGGGCTTAAACTCAATCACCATGTGAATGTGGACGACGCGAGCGAGCGGATTGAGCAGGATCCACAATCGATCTGCGCCTTTGTCGGTTATGCCGGCTGGAGCGCGGGCCAACTGGAAGCCGAGATGAAACAGAACGCCTGGCTCTTGCAAAAGCCCACGCGTTCCACCCTGCGGCCGGAAAAACTGCCGAAGCTATGGTTTGAAATCATGCGGGGCCTGGGACCGTGGTTCAAGATGCTGGCCGCGGCGCCGGATGATCCGTCACTAAATTAGTGACAAGTAGAGAGGGCTGAGTGACGAGTAGGTTCCGCTTTCCTCTTTCTGCTTGTCACCTCCCACTCGTTACCTATCACTTCTTCCATGATTGTCGGCGTTCCCAAGGAAATCAAAGAGCAGGAGCAACGGGTGGCCCTGCTCCCTTCCGCGACACAGCAACTCGTTAGGCAAGGGCACTCCGTGCTGGTCGAAAAAGGCGCCGGAACCGGCTCCGGCTACCCGGACGAAGACTATCGCAAAGCCGGCGCCCAGATCGTGGACGGGCCGGACGATGTTTTCGCGCGCGCCGATATGATCGTGAAAGTGAAGGAACCGCTGGCCGCTGAGTTTCCACGGCTGCGCCGGGGCCAGATCCTTTTCACCTACCTGCACCTGGCCGCGAGCAAGCCGCTGACCGAAGCATTGTTGAAGTCCGGTGCGACCGGCGTGGCTTACGAAACCATCCAGGTAGGAAACAAACTGCCTCTGCTCGAGCCAATGAGTGAAATCGCCGGCCGCATGTCGGTGGTAATGGGCGCCTATTTCCTGGCCAAGCACAATGGCGGAAGCGGGGTCCTGCTCGGGGGCGTACCGGGAGTCATGCCGGGCCGCGTGGTGGTGCTGGGCGGCGGAACCTCGGGCGTGAACGCCGCGCGCATGGCTACTGGCTTGGGCGCTGATGTCACGATCCTGGATGTCGATCTCGATCGTTTGCGCTTTCTCGATCTGACCATGGCCAATACCCACACCTTGTTTTCGAGCGAGGCGCATCTGCAGGAATTGATGCCGACGACCGATCTTTTGATCGGGGCGGTGCTGGTGCCGGGCGCCAAGGCGCCCAAGCTGATCACGCGGGCCATGTTGAAAAAGATGAAGCGCGGAAGCGTGCTGGTGGACATCGCGATTGACCAGGGCGGTTGCGCGGAAACTTCGCGCGCGACCACTCACCTTAATCCGGTTTATGTAGAAGAAGACGTGACGCACTATTGCGTGGCCAACATGCCTGCGGCTTATGCGCGCACGGCGACGCAGGCCCTGACCAACATCACTTTTCGTTATGTGGAACTCCTGGCCAACCACGGCTTGGAGGATGCATGCAAGCGCCAGCCGGCGCTGACCGGTGGAATCAACACCCGGGAAGGCAAATTAACCTGCCCGGCTGTGGCCGAAGCCCATGGTTTGAGTTACGAACCTCCCTTCTCCTAAAGTTTTTGCGGGGTTTGCGCGCAATTCCAAGGCCGAAAAGGTGCCTTGCCCCGAATTAAGAATTACCCGAGTATGGGTCTCTCAATAATAACTATGAAGAAATACATTTGCAT
>JBBRDU010000042.1:0-24376 GCA_038203615.1 Chthoniobacterales bacterium | reverse complement strand
CGGTCGGCTCCGGCGGCGCTCCCGACACTGTTGCCACCGGTTAACCGGAAGTGATACGTCGTTCCCGGTCGCAGGCCCGCCATGCTTAGATTGACTGGCAAAGGCGCAGTGCCGCTGCCGGCCGATTGCACGACTTGAGTGAAGCCGTAGTTCGCATCAAGGCCGAGCTGGAACCGGTAAGTGCTTCCCTGACCAAGAGGATCGACCGTCCCAGTAATGGTCGCGGTCGTGGAGGCCACGGGGTTGGCCGTGCCGGTCGTCACGATCGGCGGAGCTGGCATGGTGGTGATGGTCACGCTCCAGCCTCCCGCGATCGAGCCTCTGCCGCCGAAATACTCATCGAGCACGAACAAACTCCACGTGCCATTCGGGTCGAGAGCATTGTAGGCGGAAAGCAGGATGCTGGGGATTGCGCTCGGGGCGGGCGTCACGAACGAATCGCTATCTCCCGGGTAATTGGTCGGCTTGTAGGTGCCGCTCTGGATCGTGCTATTTGTCGAAGGCGAAATCGCGGAGGCATCGTCAAAAGTCAAAGTGACATTATTGAACCGATGAGTGCCGCCGGCATCCGAAATGAGCATCACGTTTTGCCCGCCCGGACCGGTCATCTGGATGTCGATATCGGAGCCCCAGTCTTGGAAACCATTAGTCAATCCGTTCACTTGCGCGGTCACCTTGGTGATCTTCCCGATGAGACCGCTCACCGAAATGGCCGATGGATAAGGGCTGCCTTTGCCCGATCCTGATCCACTGATTGTGATCGAACTGGTGTTGCCAAACGTAGCTCCAACTCCAGGCGTGGGTGTAGGCGTAGCCGAAGGCGTGGGGGTTGGTGTAGCGGAAGGTGTCGCGGTAGGGCTCGGCGTCGGGCTCGGGCCGATGCCGGGCAGACCGAGCACAATGAATTCGATGGGCCGCCCGAATGTTTTCTGCTCGTTAGCCACCATGGTCGAGATCTGCGATTCGACGGACGCCATGTCGGTGCGGGTCAGGATATTCACCGTGACATTCTGATTCGTGACGAGACTGGCGGCGGCGGCGGCGGCGGCACTGTTTGCCACCAGGCGGCAGCGAATCGTTACGCCGGGAACGAGGTCCGGTTTGAGAAGGAAGTAGGCGCTCAGCGCATCGGTCTGCAAGGGCGTCAACGTCACCCCGGTATATTGGCCATAGTTCACGCTCGGACTGGGAAAGGTGAAGTTGACGTTCGTGTTATCGGCGGCAATCGCGGCGATGATCGTCTGCGAACCGTCGATAACGCTGGCCAGCGTTGCTGACGAATGGGTGGTTCCATTGGGATCGGCCACCACATTTCCATGATAATCACTGTCCGTGACGAACGTTGCCCCGTTCCATAGTTGCAGTTCCGTGACTGGATGCAGCTCAAAGTGGCGTTCGCCCGCGTGTTCGGTATAGAAACGAAAAATCCCGCGAAAGGTGGCCTGGCGAGTACTCAGTCCGCTGAGGTGACTGAGCTGCGTAGAGGTTGAATTGATCACTTCGCATACGATGGGCGATGCGCCGGTGTTGTTACCCGTCGAGCCAGTGCCCGAGGAATTGATCGCCATGTCGATGTGAATGTCGCCGTCGGTCGAGATGCTGGAATGCGGGAAAATAAAATCCCAGGTTCCGGCAATCGACGGATATTGCGCATTGGCCAGAGGCGAAATGGAAACACAGTCCGTTTCCCATAGATTCGCCATGTTGGTTACCTCCGCGCGGGTGAACGTGATGCTGGTAGTGGCGCTGGTCGACGCGACGAGGGCGATGGCCGCGATGAACGCGGCAAGGAAACGGCGAAACAGGGGGAGCATGAGGCTGGCGCGCTGATATTCGCGCTTCGCCGACTGCTGTCAAACCAGCAGGCGCACAAATTACTGTAAGTCAACGTATTACGTTCTTTTGAACGTCTCGAAACCTTACCCGCGGAGGCGCTGCATCAACGTCCGAACCCGCTGCACCTCGACGGCATTTGTGGCCACTCCATCCTTTTTCAGAGCCGTTCCGACAATGAATCCATCCGCATCTTCCGCGAAGTCTGAAATCGTTTCCGCTGTGACGCCGCTTCCAATAAATACGGCGGTCTCCGGTGCAGCCGCTTTGACCCGCCGCGCCTTCTGCGGATCCGTTGCTTTTCCCGTGCCTGCGCCGCTCACGACGACGGCGTCAGCCAGCGCTCGATGCACGACATCATCGACTTCGTCTTCGAGCGCTCGTTCGGCCAGGGGCGCCGAATGTTTCCCATCGACGTCACTCAGGATCTTGATTTCAGCCGCGCCCAGCAGGGCGCGTTCGCGAAACAAATCATGGGCGATTCCCTAAATGACGCCCTGATCTGTCACACCTGCTCCGCAGAGCACGTTGACGCGGATGAAGCTGGCACCGACGGCGTGCGCGATGGCCAGGGCGCTGCGTCCATCGTTGCGCAGCACGTTGATACCAAGAGGCAGATCGGTTTGCGCGCGCACGGCGCAGGCCAGAGCAGTCATGTGCGCAAGCACGTGAGCGGGCACACGATCGGGATAAAAAGGCACGTCGCCGAAATTTTCCATCATCAGACCGTTCACGCCGCCCTCAGCCAAAGCCTGCACGTCACGACCGACGTGATCGTGAATCTCCGTCAAGGTCTGGGAGGATGCGGGCGATCCCGGGAGCGCCGGAAGATGGAGCATCCCGATGACCACCTTGCGCTTGCCTCGCCAGGCCGGATGTAAAGGTTTCAGGCCGGCGGAAGCCTAAAGGAGCCGGCCACGGAAAATGAATCAAAACCGGCGTCGCTCCTGCTCGACGCTGCCCGACCCGATCGCTAGCGCTGGTGTTTCTCGGCTTTGTCGGCCGCTGCTTCCTCCGCCTGTTTATTCGGCGTTTCGATCTTGGTCGAGACAATCTTCCCGCTTTTCGCGTCGACCTGCAGCTCGGTAATATCTTTCGTGCCCGGGCGTGCAATGTCGAATGACCAAATCAGCCGGCCATGCTCCTTCTCCAACTCGGCTCCGTTGATCTTACCGTCCCGAACTTGTGACAGGGCAATGTGCTCCGCTTCCGACCGCGTGACGCTCGCTTGCTTGAGCAGTTTCCCCTTGGAGGCTCCGGCCCAAAGAGTTCCGGCCGAGAGGGCGAGTGCGGCCACCAGGACCACCGTTGTGTGTTTTGACATACGTCTTAGAGGCCGCGAGGGCTGTATTCGTTCAGCTTTGTTTCAGCGCTATTCCGGGATTTGAACTATCCTATTGCTTAGTTCCCGAGGCGCCCCTCTGCTATACGTGAGTTCTGAACGCGGTTCATTGCTTTTCGATTTTCGCTTTTCTGATGGCCGCCCCGACCGGCCAGGCGGCGCCCGCGGCGTTCGTTCGAGTCAACCAAGTCGGCTACATCGCTGATCAACCGAAGCAGGCCATCGTGCTTTCGAGCGAACCATGGAGCGGCTCATTTTCCGTGATCGACTCCGTGACCGGCACGGCCGCTTTCACTGCCTCTATTCCGGCTGCCAGCCAGGGGCCCTGGAACCTGGCGTATCCGAACACCTACCAACTCGATTTCAGCACTGTCACGACTGAGTCCACCTACTTTATTCAACTCACCGGCGGAGCCGTCTCGCCCGTTTTCCGGGTTGGCTCAGCGGTGCAACTTTACGCCGGTTGTCTCTCTCACGTTCTTTTTTATTTCCAGGCGCAGCGCGATGGGCCGGATGTCATCACGTCCGTTTTATCGCGGCGTCCCTCTCATCTGGCCGATGAAGCGTCCAGTGTTTACGCCCAACCCGTCTACAGTCCCAAAGACTTTCTCGCGAGCCCGCTCCGTCCGGTGGCCGGTCCGGTCGATGTTTCCGGCGGACGATTTGATGCGGGCGATTACGTGAAATTTGTGGAGACGGCCAGTTATGTAGAGGGCCTGATGTTATTCGCGTTGCGCGAGCATCCGGCGGTTCTCTCTTCCCACGGTGACTGGACGCGCGAGTGCCGGTTTGGCCTGGATTGGCTTTTCAAAATGTGGGACCAAGATTCGCAAACGCTCTACTATCAGGTTGGCCTGACGGATGGAGATTCGGCCGGCACGATTGGGAGCGATCATGATCTGTGGCGCCTGCCTGAGATGGATGATCTCCTCGGCGAGAGCATGCCTTCCCAATTCTACTTTTATGTGAAGCATCGTCCTGTTTTTCGCGCTGGTCGCGGTCGCGGCGATCTGATCAGTCCGAACCTGGCCGGACGCATGGCCGCGGCTTTCGCTCTCGGCGCGCAGGTTTTTCACGAGAGCGATCCCGCTTACGCCCGCCGCTGTCTTCTGGCCGCGCAAACCGTTTTTGATCTGGCTAAAACGCGCCGGGTCGGCCGCTTACTTACCACCTCGCCCTACGATAATTATCCCGAGACCGAATGGCGCGACGATCTCGAGTGGGCGGCGGCCGAACTTTACTTCGCCACCTCTCTGCCGTCGTCACTGGGCGGCCTTCCTCATTCTGACCCGGTTTCTTATCTTCAGCAGTCGGCTTATTGGGCGCAGAATTACATAGCGAGTCGCAATCATTTGCAGGATTCCCTCAACCTTTATGACGTCAGTGCGCTGGCTCACTACGAACTGGCCCATGCCCTCTCTCAGGCAAACATTTCCTCCGGACTGGCGGTGCACCCGGCTGATCTGATCAACGACTTGAACGCGCAGCTTGCGCAGGGCTCATTCCAAATGGCGCGGGATCCGTTCCGGCTCGGACTGGCTTACGATGCGAGCGATATCGTTCCGCATGCCCTGGGCTACGCCGTCACCGCCCATCTCTTCCAGAGACTAACCGGCGCGCACGATTACGATCGATTCGGGCAACAACAGCGCGACTGGGTTTTGGGAATGAACGCGTGGGGCACATCCTTTATCATCGGAGCCGGATCGACCTTTCCCTTGTGGCCGCAACACCAGGTGGCCAATTTGGCCGGCGCGCATGATGGCACCGCTCCCATCTTGCTGGGCGCGGTGGTGGATGGTCCCGCTCCCGCGGCGGAGCTGGCCGAACTCGAGGCGCTCAATGGAATGATTCCCACCCCGCCGGGACTGGATCGGTTCGCCTCTTTCCGAACAACCGGTGGCATTACCTATGTCGATAATGTCATCGATTGGCCGACCGTTGAGCCGGCCAACGACTACACGATTATCAGCCTGCTTCTTTTCGCGTCGGAAATGAGCGATCCCTAGGGGCCCGTTTCGCGCATGGATTCCTTGGTCGGCCCCTACGGTTTGTCCTGACTCAGGCTATGAATCTTGCAACGCGTCGAGCGTTGCAGAAGCGAGATGGCGTTCAGGCAATTCCTCCGGTCGGTGTAGCCCTGCCCGGTCGCGATCGTTTCTCCGTTACTCGCCTTGAAATGCCAGTACCACTCGTTGTTTTTCGCTGATCTCCAGATCTCATACTTCGATTCGCGCGTGCTCATAACGCTTTTCTATCAGGCCGAGACGCCGCCGGCGAGTCCATTTCTGATCGTGTCAGCGGGCCTCATGGGAGAGGCAGCGCTCGCTAGATTTTGTACAGAACCTTCCCTTGCGAGGTAATCTCGATGGCGTCGCGTGCGACGAGTTCCTTGAGCATCGCCTCGAGTTCTTTCATCGGGAGCCGCTTTCCGAAATGCGTGTAGAGGTGGGACAATAATTTCTTCTGCGTCTTCGGGCGGTTCAGCGGGTGGGTGCTGAACCAGGTGACGGTCTCGGTCGCGCGACCAGGCGAAGGGGTCGCCGTCGGACGGGTGCGTTTTTTCCTGGCCGGGGTGGGCGTGGCCACTTTCGTCGATGGACTCGTTCGGGGTAAAGCCGCTGAACCTGTGGCCAGCACCGGGATCTTGACGAACGATTCGTGGCGATCGGCCAGGATATCGTTTTTCTTCAGATGCTCGATCAACGCGTTAAAGCCTTTGTCGCGGGACAGGATGTGAAAGTGTCCCTTGCCGTCAGTGGTGGATTGGACCCCGATGAGATAAGCGAGGACGAAGTCGAGGGCATTCCTCCCCGAAAGACCTGCTTCCACCAGTCGCACTTGCGCGGGGTATTTCAGGAGTTGCTGAACCAAATCCACCGGCAGTTTCTTGTGTCGCTCGCCCAGCACCAAGATGACGACGACGGGCCGGCTCGCGATTAAGTCGAGTTGGACCTCGTGGATGTTTTCGAAATCGACAAAGATGTAGTGAGTACGGTTCATGAGCGGCCGGAATTACGCACGCTTCTCTTTCGGGATCACGCTGATGGTGCCGTCGTTTTCCAGGAATGCGCTCTGCACATCTTCGACGGAGGCGCAGCCCGCTGCGCGCAACGAGGACATGATTTCGTGGTGGGTCAGCTTGGCGTGATCCAACGTTTTCTGGTAAAGCTTTCCGTTGTGAATTAGCACTTCCGGCCGGCCTTCCACCAGTGCTTCCAGCTTTTTGCTCCGGTAGGTGAGAAGGCCGACGATCCAATTCGCGGCCACGAGGGTGACGGCGGAAATGATTCCACCAAGCACGGAGTTGTCGCCGCCGTTCATCGCATTTTGGACGGCGTTGCTCAGGACGAGAAGGAGGACGAGGTCAAAGGGCGCCATTTGCCCAACCTGCCGTTTGCCGGTCAGGCGCAATAAGACGATCAAGAAACCATAGATGATGAGTCCGCGCAGGACGAATTCCCACCAGACAAGCGACATGTTCCACATAGGCCTAACGAATAAAAGAGCAGAAATCCGGCGAAAGAGCGAGTCCATTTATTAGGCGGGTTTCAGAACGAACCCGAGCGCATCAAACTTGCATACGCGTCACCAAGGTCACGACCAAAACTGATCACTCCTTCCCGGTGTCCGGTCATCGCGAAAGATTGTTGATCACGCACGTTGGTCGTGGCGAACAACTGCTGAACGGCCTGCGCCATTTCCGGCGTGCCGGATTCGATCCCCGGTGGGGTGGCCGGCGCCTTTTCTCGAAGCTCTCTCCATAAGGTCAAGCTGTGTCCGTGAATGATGGCTCCAATGCTTTCGTCCGCTTCATAGATGGCCGCGTGGGTCAGGGATTCCGAGGAGGCCATCGCGCTCCCTTCGAAGGCCAACCCGTGGCGCGCCAGATCGTAAGTGACCACTTTTGCGCAATCGGTCAGGAGCAACTCTTCCTTGTGACCGGTGCCGGAACCGGTGATGTAAAACTGAGTGGTCGTTCCGTCTCGGATACTGACGTTGCCAAATCCTATGCCGTCGGCATTCACCCCGAGCAGACCGAGTGAGCGAAGCCTGGCTCGATAGGTATTCAATTCCGGCAGCGCGCCAAACGAAGTGAGCGGCCTGGTCGACCGCTTCGCCATGAACTTTACTGAGCCGGTCTCGCTCACGCTGCGTGTTCGGGAAAGAGGGCGCGGATACTTTGTTCATTTGCCTCGCAAATTCCGCGTTCGGTAATCAGTCCGGTAATGAGCCGGCGTGGGGTGATGTCGAATCCGTAGTTGGCGGCGGGGCTTTCCTCCGGCGCGATGCGCACTTCCACGCGTTTTCCGTTGAGCCATCCATCAGCCCGTTTCACCTCCTCGGGAGATCGCTCTTCAATTGGTATTTCCCAACCATCCCGGATGCTCCAATCAAAGGACGACGATGGCAGGGCCACGTAAAAGGGAATTTCGTTGTCTTGGGCGGCCAGCGCTTTCAGATAAGTCCCAATCTTGTTCGCGACATCGCCCGTGCGCGTCGTTCGGTCGGTCCCGACCAGCACCAGGTCGACGTCACCGCGTTGCATCAGGTGTCCGCCGGCATTGTCGGCGATGACGGTGTGTGGCACTCCGTGTTGGCCCAGTTCCCAGGCGGTCAGTTTGGAGCCTTGATTGCGCGGCCGCGTTTCATCCACCCAGACGTGCACAGGCAAGCCACGGTCGTGCGCCGCATAGATGGGCGCGGTGGCCGATCCGTAATCGACAAAGGCGAGCCAGCCGGCGTTGCAATGGGTCAGGACATGGATCGGTTTACCGGCCTTTCTGCGCGCGATTTCCTGGATCAGTTCGAGCCCATGTTGACCGATCCGTTGGCAATAATCGGCGTCTTCATCCGCGATGGCAGTGGCGGTAGCGCGGGCCATTTGGATTTGTTCGGCTGTGGTTTTTGCCCGCATCATGTTTTTCAGCTGCCGATCCACGGCCCATGCGAGATTGATCGCAGTCGGCCGGGTTTCCTTGAGCTGGTTCGCGGCGCTCGTTAGGTCACGGTCCTGGAGCGTGGCCAGGTAGATGCCATAAGCCGCCGCCGCCCCGATCAAACCGGCCCCGCGCACATGCATTTCACGAATAGCCACCGCCATCTGGTCCACGGTCCTGACCTCTTCCACGATCAACTCGTGCGGTAAGAATCTCTGGTCGATCAACTGCACCACCTGATCGTCCGTCGGCTTCAGCCAGATCGTCCGCCAATGTTGTCCACCGATTTTCATGTCGCCTTAGGCGTTTTCACGCGACGATTTAAACGGTCCTTCTGCTCTTTCGTCAGAAACGCCGTCTCTAACGCGTTCTCCTGCGCCTGGCGGATTTGCCCGGGCGAGAGACCGGCGGCGGGCGCGGCCACGTTAAACTCATGGGGCAGATCGATGGCGCTGACCCCAGGATCGTCGGTGTTGATCGAGGCACGCAGACCTCGCTCGAGCATGGCGCGCAAGGGGTGACTCGCCAGATCGGGAACGGTGCTCGTTTGCACATTGCTCGTCAGGTTCGCCTCAATCCCGATTCGCTTTTCCGCGAGGAACTCGATCAGACTGTCGTCTTCCAGGGCGCGCACGCCATGTCCGATGCGCTCGGCCCCGAGGAGCCGCACTGCGTCCCAAACGCTCTCCGGTCCCGCACTCTCACCTGCATGCACCGTGATTCGCCAGCCGGCGTCGCGGCCGCGCTGGAAATGTTCCTCGAACCATCGGGCCGGGAAATTGGCTTCGTCGCCCGCGAGGTCGAGCGCGGTGATGTCTGGCCGGTGCGCGAGCAACGCGGCTAGTTCCTGCCGGGCCACCTCCGGACCGTACGTCCGGCTCAGAATTCCGATCAGGTTCACCTGCACGCCGGTCGCTTCCGACCCTGCCCTGGCGCCTTTCACCACCGCCGCGACCACGCCCCCCGGATCCAGTCCGTGCGGCTCGGCCATGAACCAGGGACTGAAACGTAATTCGATGTAATCAATGCCTTCGCGCCGGGCGTCTTCCACATTCTCACGGGCCACCCGCCGGCAGGCATCTTCGTCCCCCAGGACCGCCGTCATCCAGAGCATCTTGGCGATGAACGCCATCACGCCCGGCTGCCGTTCCATCACCTGCACGTGCGGGCGCAGTTCCTCCAGGGTCGCGCCCGGCAGTCTGATCGCGTGTTTCTTTCCCAGCTCAAGAATGGTGGAGAGGCGAACCGCTCCGTCGAGGTGCCGGTGCAAATCGATCAGTGGGATCGATGGATCAATCAACGACGGCGTCATGCGCGGCGATTATGCCGTTCCGCGCCGTCGTCTGCAATTCCGGCGATGGCATGCTCCTCTCGGATGCGAGCGTTGGACGTTGCTTCTTTTCCAACCCTGCTTCATTGGTGGCTAGGTTCATTCATCCCCTTATGGCTAAACCCGTCCGCGTCCGTGCCGGTCAACTGGAGTTCCTCAAACTCAACACCGAGAACCGCGAATGGCGCGACACCTATCACTGGGTGTTGTCTTTGCGCTGGTCGGGCTTTGTCGCTCTTATCGCCGCCGTTTATATCTTCATTAATCTCGTCTTCGCCCTTCTGTACAGCCTGGGTGGAAATTGTATCGCCAACATGACGCCGGGCTCGTTTCCGGAGGCCTTCTTTTATATTGTGCAAACTCTGGCCACCGTCGGCTACGGGCACCTCTACCCGCAGACGACCTATGGGAATATCGTCACGACCATCGAAATCATCTCCGGCATGTTTTGGCTGGCTGTGATGACAGGCTTGATCTTTGTCCGGTTCTCGCGCCCAACCGCGCGCGATTCTCTTCAGCAGATCCATGGTCATCGCTCCCTTTAACGGACAGCCGACCCTCATGATGCGGGTGGCTAATCTTCGCCATCACAGCATGGTCGAGGCTGAGTTCCGTATCGTCTTCTCGCGCGACGAATCGACGTTGGAAGGGGACTCGGTCCGCCGATTTTATCCGCTTAAATTGGATGTCGACCGCGCCATTATTTTTCCGGCGGCGCTCACCCTTCGGCACATCATCGACGCGGCCAGCCCTCTCCATGCCGAAACGCGCGAGACGCTCGAAGCCATGGATGCTTTTTTCCTCGTCTCGGTCGTCGGGGTCGAGACAGTCATTGCCGCGGACGTGCAATGCCAGCAGGATTATTCCTGGGAGGACGTTCATTACGGCCAACGCTTTGTCGAAATCTACGAGAAAGGGGACAATGGCAGGCGCATTGTCGATTATGGCAGGCTGCATGACATGGAACCGGTGCCGCGCCTGAACTAGCGGATGGGTTCCCTCTTCTGACTACGAGGTTCAGATTTTCAGCGCGGCCCCGACTCTCCGGACGTCATCGAGCAGGATTTCCATGTCGCGCTCGGTTGTGCGGAAATTCATCACGCACCCGCGCAGGCTGAAGCGTCCGCCCAACCGGGCGTTCGACAGATAAGAGCTTCCATCGCGCTGCAGGGCGATGAGCAGTTTCTCGTTGAACGCATTGAGTTTTTCCTCGTAGCGACCGCGCTCCTCCTGACCCCCTTCCGTCAGCGCCTGCTTCAAGTATGCGGGCAGGTAGCGGAAACAGAAGATCGATAACTCCACTGGAGCGAGCATCTCGAAATCATCGCTCGTGCGCACGAGGTGCTCCAAATGCCGCGCGCAGGCCAAATCCTTTTCAATCGCCTGGCCGAGCGCGCGCAAGCCCACGCCTTTCAGCATCATCCAAACCTTGAGCGCTCGGAAACGTCGCGATAGCTCCGGGCCGTAATCCCAGAAAGCGAACGCCTCATCCGCTGCTTCACTCAAGACGCGCGTGTACTCGGCGTCGTGCGCAAAGGTCGCGCGCGCCGTTTCCGGATCCCGATACAAGACACAGCCGCAATCGACCGGCAGGTAAAGCCACTTGTGCGGGTCGAGTGCGACGGAGTCTGCTTGCTCGATCGCGTTGAACAGAGGCCGGGCCGAGTCCGCCAGCGCGGCAAAGCCGCCGTAGCAGGCATCCACATGCATCCAGAGATTAAAGCGTTGTGCCACTTCGCCGATTTCCTTCAGGGAATCGAATGCTCCCGTCGCCACCGTCCCGGCATTCGCGACTACGCAGAAAGGCAAGTACCCGTTCTCCAGGTCGTGCCTGATTTTCGCGATCAGATCGTCGATCTTGATTTTGAAACGTTCGTCCACCGCAATCTTCCGCACGTTGTCGCGCCCGAGACCAAGGAGGGTCGCGGCTTTCGCAATCGAATGATGAGTCTCCTCCGAAGCATAGATGCGCATCGCTCGGCCCATGGCTTGAGCGCCCTGGCTAACGACTTCGACAGGCGCTTTGGCCTGACGCGCCGCGGCCAGCGCTGCCAGATTGGCCATCGACCCGCCGCTCACGAAGAGTCCGGCGGCCCCCTTGTCGAAGCCAATGATCTGTTTGATCCAATCGATCGTCAGCCGCTCCAGTTCCACCGCGGCTGGCGCCGAACGCCAGACTGTCAGGTTCGCGTTTAGGGTCGAGGCCAGAAGATCGGCGATTGCAGCGATGGCGGTACCGGGCGCTTGCACGTAGCCGAACATGCGGGGATGCCCGTTGTGCCGGCTCATCTCCACCAGGCCGTCAAAGGCAGCGAGTAATTGCTCGAAGTCGGAACCATCGTGCGGCAGATCGCCCTCTAATTCCTCGCGAATCTGCCGGGATGTGACCTGCGGATAAACGGGGCGTTTTCGGATCGACTCGAAATAGCTCGCCATCGTCCCCACAGCCGCCTTGCCCCATAGCCGGATCTCCTTACCGGAAGGGTCGAGGAGTATTCCGCTCATGCTCGGTTTTACAACGCTGGATCGCTTCGGTCTCACCCGAGGCTTCGTGGACCCCGTCTTCTCCGATTTGAGTTTGGTGTTTTGGTGTTGAGTGTTGGACACAGCCTTCCCTCCACTTAGGGAGTTGACGGGCGTTCCTCCGTTACTTTCAAGACAATTTTACCGCGAGTGTGGTGGGTCTCTGCCTGCTCCGTCGCTTTCCTCGCCTCGCTGAAAGGGAGCACCTGGGTCACGATCGGCTTGATCTTTTTGTCATCGATCAGTTTCGTGATTTCGGCCAGCTCCGTGGCGTTCGGATGCGAGGCAAGGCCGGTTCCGCGGATTCCATGTTTATCCAGTTCAGCGCGGTCGAGTCCTCCCCGCATGGATACGATGATCCCGCCTTTCTTCACGACATCGTAGGAACGCGCCAGCGTTTCGCGCCCGACTGTGTCGAGCACCACGTCCACGTCCCGCGCCACATCTTCAAACTTCGTTTTCGTGTAGTCGATGGCGACGTCCGCGCCGAGCTGTTTGAGCAGATCCTGGTTGGCGGTTGACGCGGTTGCGAGGACGCGCGCGCCCCGTGCTTTCGCGATCTGGATGGCGAAAGTGCCCACGCCGCCGGAACCTCCCTGGATCAACACCGTCTGGCCGGGGCCGACCCGCGCGGCATCGACGAGGGCCTGCCAGCCGGTGAGCGCCGCCAGCGGAACCGCGGCGGCCTCTATATAAGTGAGTGATTTCGGCTTGAGCGCCGCTTCTCCCTCATTGGTGAGGCAAAATTCGGCCCAGCCGCCGCCCCAGAGCAGGTAGGCATAGACCGCGTCGCCGACTTTCAGTTTCGTGACCTTCGATCCTGTTTTCGCGACGATTCCCACAAGGTCGTAGCCAGGCACGAGGGGCAGGTGCGTGCCAAACTCCTTCGCGTATCTGCCCGATACGATCAGGGGATCGGCCGGGTTGATGCCGCTCCCAATCACGCGCACGAGCACTTCGTTCTCTTTCAGCTCCGGCACCGGCACCTCCTCCAGATGCAAGACCTCCGGCCCGCCATATTGATGAGCCACCACAGCTTTCATCAATTTTGGGGTGTTACCGGAAGAGCTCGTGGCGAAAAGGCTTATTGTCGTTAGGCAAAGAACCGTGGCCGATGGAATGGAATGAGGCATGCCGTGCCCTCTGCGCGGGAGGCAGCGGGAAGCGAGTGAAAACCGGCGCTTCGCCCATAAGGTCTTAAGAAAGTCCGTTCGATTCACGACCACGATCTGCCTTTCGATTTGGGCTATTTCTGTATTTTTGCTCACGTCCCGCCCGTCACGGTGTAACCCTCCCCTCGTAAATCTTCCGCCAGATCTTTCTCCATTTGCGCCGCCGCCTCGAACGGCATCGGGTTGAGATGCTCGTAGAGCTCCGGCATGAGGCGAATGCCATGCTTCTGCACCACGCGCGCCGACTTGTAACCGTTCTTGTGATTCTCAAACCGATGATCGACCGGCAGCCCCGTCATGCCGACGTAAACGCATGGCTTCTCCGGATCGCGTTTCGGGTTCAGCCGCGCCACGCCGCGCTCCTTCAGCACCCTCTTGCTCAACAGAATGACGTAAACGCTGTGATGAAATTGCACTTCCGGCGGCGGTCGCCGTTTCTTGGTGGCTCTGCGTCGCACCCACCGACCCAATCACACTTCGCCGCTTTTGCATCTGCCTTGAGCGTTGCTCTGCTCTCGCATCCCTCCTCAATAACCATTGGAACACATTTCTAGCCAACCGCTTATCGAGTCATTAGCATCCTCCGCCATGCACGATCGAAGGATTCTCCTGCTTGCCCTGGCGGTGATTGGTAGCTCGGGATGCAAACCGAAAAGCGGCGTGTCCGATGAAGCAGCGATCAAAGATCCGGCCACCGTCGAGCAAGCCGCTCGCGTGATCGATCTGACCAGCTTCCCCCTCATGGACGGAGCGGCCGCGGATCCGAATCGTGCCCTCGCCAGTCTGACCTACAAGGTTTCGGGGACGAACGTGAAATCCGCCTTCGATTTCCAACGCCAGAAACTCATCGCTCAAGGTTGGAAGGAATCTGCACATGATTCTTCCGTCACGGACCAGGCAGCGAGTACCACATTTACGCGCCATGGGTTCGTTCTTTCCATCTCGACCTATCCCGGCGGGGACAAGGGCGCTGTCACGGTTTCGCTGGTCAATCACGGCAACGTTCACTACAACAAGTTACCCCGACCGGGCGGGTCCAAGCCGGTTTACGTGGGCAACTCCGTGGCCATGTATGTGACGGATGGAGCGGTCGCGGGGACGGCGGCGGAATGCCGGAAGCTTCTCCTCGCGGAGGGCTGGCAGCCTTATGGATCAGCCGGGGATTCGACCTGGTTCAAACAGAACGCGGTCCGCCTGAACGTGACGGTCTCTTCCGCCCCGGCGCAGGGGGGAAGGACCATGATCTCTTTCAGCAGCGAATTGATGTCGGCGGATCTGCCCGCGCCGGAGCAAGCGGAAGACCTGAGCTACTCCGACATGACCAGGGAGCTCAGCTTCGAGACTGCGGCCACCAAAGAGGCCGTCACCGAATTCTATAAGAAAACGCTCGGTTCGACTCGCTGGGAGCCGACGCTCGATAAGACGGTCGAGATTGATGAAAAGCCGACCATGATTTTCCGGAATCCCGCCAGGGATATGCTCACCTTGTCGTTTTCCTCCGAGCGCAAGGGCAAGATTCCGGTATCGCTTCAGCACCAGAGCGCGGCCGAGATTGCCGAACTGGACCGACAAATCAAGGCGAAGGTTCCGGAGCTTAAAGCGGAATTGCAACGTCGCGAAGCGAAGGCAGCCGCCGAATTCGCCGAAGCGCATAAACCGCTTCCGAAGATTTCCGTCGCGCTCCCGGGTGACGCGAAGGACGTGGAGCAAAGCGCGAGCGAGATGAGGTTCAGCGTGGGGAAGGGTAGAGCCCGAGCGACGGTGGAGGCCTGGCGAAAACGATTTCGAGAGGACGGCTGGAAAGAAGACATGGCCACGCTGGAAGGCATGGCCGGCGCTGTCTCTTTTTCGAAGGAGAAACAAAGCCTCAGGATTCACTACACCGACACTGGCGTCCTGCCGGCCGACATCCATCTCTCCGTAATGGAGGCCGAACTGGAATCGTCGAATCCGGGAAGCCCTGCTGGGCCGCATTGAAACGGCCCCCGCACCGGTTCTAGACGATGGGGCCGGCGGGCGGTTCCGTCGGTGGAGTCAGGTTGGGTCGCGGTAACGGCGCCTGTCTTTTCCCGCCGACCACGGCCAACATGTTCGCCCCCGGTGCATCGAGTGATAAATCCTTCAAAACGCGACTCACTTTTGAGCGAAGCGATTTGGCCAGGTCTGCTTGCTGGAGTGGGTTTAGCTTAATCGGGGTCACTGGCGCGGTGGGAGGCGCTACCAGAGGCGGCGGCGAAGCAGGGGCGTCCGGCGGAGAATCGTTCGACGATCCTCCTTTGCGAGCTCGCCGAAATGTGAGAGGCCAGGTCAAACGGGGGGCCTTCCAAGAGCAGCGGATTGCATGCCATTCGAAGGGGGTAACCCAAAGTGTTTCAAAGCAGAACGGACGCCGGGCGTGGCTGTGCGAATGCGGTTGTTCTGTTTGGAGAATCGCCTCTAGTTTCAACTCTCGCTCATGCCGCAACGCGCTCGTTATCTTTTCATCTGTACGAACCGTCGCGTCGACGAGGACGCGCGGGGATGTTGCGCGGCCAAAGGCTCGGCAGCGGTCCGGGCGGCCCTGAAGGAACAACTGGCTGCGCGAGGCCTGGCCAGGCTGGCCGCTCGCGCCTGCACCTCGAGCTGTCTCGACCAGTGTGCCAGCGGGGTCACTATCCTGGTCGAGCCCGATCACTTTTTTTATGGCCGGGTCACGCTGGATGATGTGCCCGAAATCGTCGAAGCACTGGCGCGCGGGGAACGGGTCGAGCGGCTCGTGCTCACTCCCGAGGATCTGGAGCGGGGCTAAGTCCGCCGCGCTGACCTAACGAGCGAAACCTGGCGGTCCGGCTCGGAACACGCGTGCCCTCGGCGCACGCGAATGCGCGAAACCGGCTGTTGTCCCCGCAACGCTTTGCATTTTACGCGACTAGAAGTGGTTTCAAAAGTCGATTTCGCACTGCAGCGGCGCTCTAGGAGCGCCGTGCTTGCCTGGCAAGCATTCCGGTTCGGCGGGCACAGATCGCCGCGACAGGACTTTTGCAACCAGTTCTAATAAACAAAGTTCTGCTTTCGATTCGATTGTTTACGGAGCCGCTGGTAGGAACCGGACCTCCGGAAGCGCCGCCGGGCAGTCGAATGGGCGGCCGAGATTCCAGAGGAACGGTCCATGTTTTCCATCGACAACCGTTCTAAAGGTTGTACGAAGCACATCTTATGGAACCCAGTCCTCCCCCTCCTCCTGTGACGCCTCCGCCTCCTCCGCCGGCGCCGCTGCACCGTAATTGGTGGCAGCGGAATTGGAAATGGTTTGTTCCGACCGGATGTCTGACGATGATCGCCCTGTCCTGCCTTTTCATCGCGGCTATCGTGGTAGCGGTCTTTGGCGCCATGAAATCTTCCGACGCCTACAAAACGGCGGTGGCGCGGGCTCAGGCGGATCCGCGCGTGGAGGAAGCGATTGGCAGTCCCATTACGGAAGGTCTGTTTGTCTCGGGCAACACGAAAGTGACCGGAGATTCAGGCACCAGCGACATCACTATCCCGATTCATGGGCCCAGAGGGGACGCCAAGATTTACGCCGTCGCCACCAAGTCCGAGGGCAAATGGGAATACTCGAAACTCGTCGTTAAAGTAGAGAAAACAGGCCATACAATCGACCTGGCGGAATCGCCTAACGAGTAGAAGGTTCTGTTCTACTCGCTGGAACCAATGGGGGCATTCGTTGGGGTGGGAGCCACGGCGGCCAGCCCGCTTTTCCATCTGGCCCGATGGACGATCAGAGTAATGAGCCAGGCCATCGATGCGATTGCCCCCAGCGGGATGGTCAGGAACATGAACCAGCCCATCACAAACATCGTGTAAAGCGTTTCGCCCCAGTCGGTCCCGGCGATGACGCAGGGCTGTGAGCTGCCTTCATCGACCGTGCAGCCCGTGGCGCTGGCAATTCCGCCGGCGATGAAAACGGAGAGGAGGGGTGCCAGCGCAACCAGTCCAATGAGGCCGAGCACGACCAGATAGGTCGCCATCGGAAAGCGTCGGCGCTTTTCCGGCACTGAGACCTGGTTCGTCTGCACTCGGTTAGGTTAAGGCACCCGACGCGCCGCGCACAATCACGTTCATGCCAGCCGGCACGAACGGTGACCCAGCCATACCGAAGGATCGGGCTAACACTCCGCGCGACCCAGTTGTTGATCGTGACGTTGCTGAACGCGTTGCACCATGGCCACCGCCGCCATCAGGACCAGCGCCGCCAGGACCTGGTGCAAATGGAGCGCAGCGTGGAAAAATCCCCACGTGATGCAGACCGCGGCCAGCGTTTGCATCATTTCGAAATACCCGGCGGTAGAGGCGCGCGTGTGACGCAGTCCCTCGAAATAGATCAGAAGCGGAATGCCGCCGGAGATGGAAGCCAGCGAGAGAAGAAGGAGAATCGCCTTGATGGGGTGCTCCTGAGCTGCCACCGGCCAGAGCGCCACGCTCTGTAATTTGCCGTAAACGAGCAGGATGAGCGTCATGCAAATCAGGCCCACCGCCACGCGCAGGCTGGAGGCTAATCGAAGGGACATTCCGGTCATGACGCCGCGTCCTGCGACGGTGGAGAGCCCCCAGAAGAGTGCGCAGACCAGAGCGTAGCCGGTGCCCAGGTTGAGGCCGGCTTTTTCAAACGACACGCCGATCAGGGCGGGATACTCGACGGAGAGGAAAATGCCCGCCACGATGGCGATTCCCGCGTAGAGAAAAAAGCGCGGCGCAAGGCGATCGCGGAAGAGGAGGAAAGCACCAAGGGTCGAGATGACCGGCTGAATGTTGAGCACTACGTTGACCACCGTCGGGTTGCCGCTCTTCAACGCCATCGTGAAAAAAATGGTGCCCACGGCCGATCCGGCGAAGCCGGAAAAGATGAGGAATCCCCAGGTGCGCGCTGTAATCTTTGGAATCTCACGGAGGCGCGCGATGAGGAGGGGCAGGAACATGAGCAGGATCAGCACATGTTCCCAAAAGACGATGACCTGCGCATCGAACAGTTCGTTGAGGGGAATGCGCCATGCGCTCTCCGTCCCCCAGAGGGCGGCGCCGAGGCCGACGAGCCATGGGCCATAATTGACGTTGCGCGTGGCGCCGTTCTGCACGCACCCGTTTACCGTCCTGCTGCGGCCGCGTCAACGCGCGAACCCGCGGTGTCTCGCGCAGCACCGACTTGATGCGACGATCCTGTTCCTAAGTGTCTGAAAATATCTGACTTCCATCTCGTTTCTCCTTTCGATACTCTGCCCCGCAAAAAGAGTTCAGTCTCATTCAACCGAGACGACCAAATGAAAAATATATCGCAGAATTTCTTTTTACCTTCGCGCTGGCTTATGTCGTGTTGAATTGCGCCACCGCAAAAAGCACGGCCAACAATTCTTTCTACGGCCTCGCCATTGGCTTCACCGTAATTGTCGGCGGGTTCTCCGTGGGAGCGCTCTCCGGCGGCGCCTTCAATCCGGCTGTCGCGCTCGGGGCGGCCCTGATGAAGCTGGTCAATTTGCCCGACATCTGGATTCACGTCGTGGCCGATCTGGCGGGCGGCCTCGTGGCCGGGTTGATGTTCCGGTTCCTCCATGCGGAAGACACCTAGGCCATTTTCTGTTTAACTGAGCAGGCGCGCCCTGATCGCGCGCCTTCTCAGCAGTTCAGCCAGCAGATCGTAAAGTTTAAGACCGCGGCCGCCAGGGCCAGAATCTGACGGCCCGCGGAACTCGAAGATGGATCGCTCGCCTTTAACCTGCCGTAGTTTGAGGAAGCCAGAGGTCGAGCTTAACGGCCGCCCAACGCTTCCACCGCGAGGGCCGTTCCCAGCACGCGTGCCCGAATCTTGGCAAAGGCGGTGTCGCGCGAGGTGGATGTGTCGTCGCTGAAGGGAGCGAATCCACAATCGTCCGTGGTGCCCAATTGCTGCACGGGAATGTATTTGGCAGCGGCGAGAACCTGGTCCCGCACTTCTTCGGGAGTTTCGATGCGCGGGTCGATCGGGTTGATCACGCCGATGAAAATGCGCTGACCAGGTTCGACACAATCCCGGATGATCTGCAGCGCGCGTGTTCGGTCTTTTTCGCCGGCTATGGCGACGTAAAAGTTACCGGCTTTGAGCTCGAACAAGCGTGGCAGCAAACTGGCATAATCGATATCCGCGCTATGGGTGGAATCGCGGTCCGCTCCCGGGCAGGTATGGATCCCGATGCGTTTCCGATCCTCGGTAGAAAAGCGCGACAGCGCCAGGTTGTTGAGATCAATGAAAGTGTTGAGGAGACCTCCGGTGGGATCGATCTTGAGGGCGAGCCGCGCTTCGGTGAAATCGATTTGAACTTTGTGCGCGCCCTTTTGCAGGCATCCGCGCACCTCGTTTTCGTGTTCGCTCAGGAGATCATCGATAAAGGCATCCCGCGGATAATTGGGAAGGCCCTTGGCGGGGTACATCAGACTGAGGGCCGAAGGCGAAATGACGGCTTGCTTGACCGGGACATGCGCAAAACGCCGGGCGAAATCCAGATAGGTGTAGGCAAACCGGCTGTAATAAAAAGGGCCGGAGGTCAGTCGGGGCCAGCGGCGAACGTGATCGAGGAATGGAATCTCGAAACCGTCCGGAGCAATGTTCGGAAGTCCCTCGATACAGTAGGTTCCGAAGTTGTGATGCTTCCTCTGTTCGCCATCGGTAATCACGGGAGAGCCGGTGGCCTCGAAACGTTCAATCGTATCGCGGATCGCCTCCTCATACAGAGGGTCTAAGGCCGGCGCGTCGCGGTCCATTTTCGAGAACGCCTCGATCAGCGAGAGGGGTCTCGGGATACTGCCAATGGGCTCGGTCGGGATTGTCAGCCTAAAAGCTCCACCAACACCCTGGCGGGGCCAATCATGAATCGCTTCGGGAACGAAGTCGCCGTGGCGCAGCTCTTAGCTTCTCCCCTTTCTTGATTGATTAGTTGTGACAGGCTCGTCTTCGCGGATCTTCATCATCTCGAATGTCCGGAACAACGAGGCCAGGTCGATCACTTCGTTGGCCGCTGACTTCAAGACATTCCCGAGATTCTGCGCGACCGAAGCCACTTCCACCCGGATGCCACGACGGCGCAATTTAAGGGCGAGATAAGCGAAATCGGCGTCGCCCGTCACGAGAATGACCGTGTCCGGCTGCATCTCGACGGAAAGCTCGAGCGCATCAATCGCCATCATGACATCCACGTTTGCCTTGTAATGGCCTTCGTCGGCGGGCGAACCATCTTTCGTCACGACCATGAATCCGTTGGAACGCAGCCAGTGCATGAACTTGTTCTTTTTGTCGCGCTCTTCCTGCCACACGGGAATGGCGGGCGGCAATCCTGCGTAAACCACCATCTCGATCAACTCGCGTCCCGAGTCGGGGCCGGCCAGAAAGTCACGCAGCTTCAGCCAATCCAAGCCGCGCCCGGCCATCCGCACGGAGCTGCCGATGTTCGATTCGTCAACCAGGACTAAAACTCTGGACCGCGGCGGGCCGACCGGCGTTTTGGCCGCGCCTTCATTGTTCGTTTTGCGCATCAATTAGTCCTGGGCAGACCTTCAGAGAAGTATCGTTAGGCCGGACGCCGTTGAGGCTCGCCGGTCACGACTTACTCTCCGGCCACAATGGCCGCCTTCTTCGTCTTGTTATCAACGGTGACACGGAAGTGCTTGCCGGTTTCCGACCCGCTATCGGCCGTTTTCTGATCATAAGAGAGTGACCACGTGTCGTCAGACTCATGGTATTCTGTGGCCGGCTGCTGATAGGAACCGACGTCGTAACCATGCGCGCGCGCCACCGTGTCAGCCAGATCGATCACCTCCTCTTTCGTGAGGGGCGGATTCGTGACCGGCGGTGAACCGGAGTCCGGTGCCGGGCTGGCCACGGGCGCGTCTGCCACCGAGTTCGGGCGCAAAGAAGAGGGCGGTCCCACCAGTGAGCGCAGGGAATCGTCCATTTCAGGTTTCGGATTTCGCGGGCTTGGCGGTTTCGGAACCGGTCGATCCGACGGTTTCTTTGTGACGGGCGGTGGTTCTGGGGCGGAAGGCGTCGTCTCTGGCTGAGGGGATGGGCGAACGGGCTCCTCGCGTTTCTCGGCTACGGCCGGCGGCGTGGGGGACGGTTTCACAGTGGGCGCGTCTGCCTTGGCCCGTTGAGGAGGGGGCGCTGGGCGTTCCGGCTTCTCTGGCTCTGGCGCGGCGGCCTCCTCCCGACCCGGCTCCATCCGTTGAGCGGTGACGTTGCGCGACGGGGCAGGACCGGTCGCCCAGCGGCTCGTTCGTGTGCCGCCGGTGAAAATGGCGTGGGCCGTTTTTCCCTTGGAATGGGCATTGACCGGTCCTTCAAACTTGCCTCGGACCATGTTGCCGAAGTAGCGGGCGTAGATGGTGGATTTCTTTTGCTGTCCTGAGTACCAGGTGAGCGTGCCGAAGCCATTGGCGTATCCGTCATGGTCTCGACCGCCGGCCCAGCTGGCGGCATCACCCGTTTTCGGTTGGTCGTTCCAGACGGTCGTTTTACCGTCCTTCGTGCTTTGATATGTGCCTCCGCCTAGGGCGGCATTCGCCCACAAAAGGAGGGCACCACAAAGAAGAACGAATCTCGCAGTCACGACTGGTTTGTCCCTAAAAGAATGGCCGGCCTCACCAATCGATGTTAACCCGCGGCGAACTCAGGGCAAGAGCTCGTCTGCTCACATTCTTCCGCCTCAGCTTAAACCATAGCGTTGCATGAGCTGTTGACGAACTTCGGCCTGGAGTCCGGGATTGAGGCGGGCCAGCAGTTTTTCGCGGTGGTCGTGGTCGAACGCGGCGAGTTCGGCGAGGTATTTGTCGCGTGTTTTCTTTTTTTCCCACCGGCTCCAGCCGAGGCCGGCGGCCAGGAGAACACTGGCGGTCCAGACGGCGATGGAGGTCCAGGAAGGCACGTCTTGAGAAAAGCGGAAAAGCTGACAGCGGAAAAGCTGAAAGCTAAAGAAGTTGGCCACAGGTGAACAGGATGAGGCACAAATTGGACGCTTCGGCCTAATGTTCAGCGCCGGTCAGAAGCAGAGGCAGAATAGGGATTTCGCTTCCTGCCGTCGGGTTGGGCGCGTTAATGATGGGCCAGGAAAGGTCTTGCGACGGAATCCATGCTTCACAGTCGTCGGTTGTTTGGGGCGGTTGCGCTGCTCGCGATCGTTTTCTTTTCGTTGACCAATCTGCCTTGGACACTGGACGAATACTCGCAGGAGCGACAGGCCCTCGCCTCTTATGACATGGTGAAAGAGGGTCGCTGGCTTTATCAGCAGGCTCCGCGGGATCGTGACGCCACAAAACCTCCCCTGATCCCATGGATCTCCGCGGCACTCCATGAGGTGACGCGATCATGGGATGTGGCGTGGCGGTTGCCTTCGTTCGCGGCGGCGCTCGCGCTCGCCTGGTTGATTTTTCGCGTAGCGCGTGACCGGTTTGGAAAATCGGCGGGGTCGCTGGCGCTGAGTGCTTTTGCTCTCAACATGCTCAGTCCGCGTCTCGCTACGCTGGTGCGGACCGATATGCCGCTGGCTCTGGTCGTTTTCATGATTGGCTGGCAGATCTGGAACAAGATCGAAACCGGGGAGTCGTGGAACCGGCGGGATCGGTGGCTGATATTCCTTCTTCTGACCACCGGCGCGTTTATCAAGGGACCGATCATTTACGTGTTTCTGCTGCCGGGCATCGCTTTCTTCCAGTGGCGTTGGCGCAACGAGACAGTGGGCCATGCGTGGTGCGGGTGGTGGCCGTGGCTCTGGTCACTCGGTCTATTTCTGACCTGGGTGATGGGGGGCCTTCTCACTCAGCCGGGATTTTTCGACCAGGTGGTCGTGCATGAATTTTTCGGCCGCTTCAGCACGGCCGAACAGCGGCCGCATCCCCCTTATTATTATGTCGGGCATTTGCTGCACAAATTTGCGCCGTGGAGCGAACTCTTGATCATCCTGGCCGCGATCAATCTGCGGTCTGGCGGCAGAGCCCACCGGAACGCTGAAAAAGAGACGGCCCAAAACCTAAAATGGAAAAGGGGAGGCGCCCGGTTCGCAGTGGCCCGAATGAGTCCAGGCGTATGCTGGCTTCTTGGCTGGAGCCTGGGCGGTCTTCTGGTCATGTCGATCGTGCCATCGAAACGGTTGGATCGAATTTTTCCACTGATTCCGCCCTTGTGTCTGTTGATTGCGGCCCAGGTCGATCGAACATTCCCTAACGAGTCGGTCCGCCGGCAGACCTATCGATGGAGCGCAGGGGCGCTCGCCCTCTCGGTAATTCTGACCAGCCAGTACAGTTTGTCGAAGGTTGTTCTGGGATATCGCGATCATTGGGATGCGCTGGTGACGTTTGGTCGGCAGGTGCGGAACGAAGCGACGGCACGGCACTGGCGCTACGAAGTGGTGACGAGCCATGACGGCGGGATGCTTTTGTACCTGGATAAGCCACATTTCATCGAGCCCGAGCAGGCCGTGGCGGTCTGGAACCGGGGCGCTTTGGATGCATTGGTTATGCGAGCGTCGGATGCGGGCACACTGCTGGCCCGGCTGTCGGGCGCGACAGTTTCGTCATTGCGTTCGCAAGCGCCGAAGGGTGAGCGAAGGAAGGAGTATGTTTTGGTGGTGCGCGGACAGTAAGGAGTTCGAAAAGCTAAAAAGAGCGACAACGGAAAGCGGAAACAAGGGAGGCGGACCCCAACCTGTAATCCGATCAGGTAGTGCCCAACGCTGTTGCTTAGAAGAACGCGAAGGGCAGGCTGTGGCGCGTGAGGACGCAGGTGCCCCACACCAGGAGAAGGAGACCGGTGGCAAAGCTGACCCGCGCGCGGGCCGGCAGCATTTTTTCCACACAGACGAGAATGGTGAGGGCAGCGATCCAGAGGATATTCATGACGCCGACAACGAAGAGAAGAGTCATGAGGGCCCAGCAACAGCCAGTGCAGAAGGCTCCGTGCTCGAGGCCCATGCGTAACGCTCCGCGTCGACCTTCCCGCCATCGCGTCATGATGAACTCGATCGGGCCCCGGCAGTGGGTCAAACAGGCGTGTTTAATTGGGGTGAATTGAAAGAGCCCGGCTCCGAGAAGGAGCAAGCCGGCCAAGAGCGTGCTGGTGCTGGCCATGGTGCTGGAGAGCAAGGCCGTGCGGTGCAGAAGCCATTGTCCGGCCGCGGCCAGCGCGCTGAAGGCGCACCAGACAATGATGTAACCCGAAACAAAAATGGCGACGGAAACATAG
>JBBRDU010000041.1:0-24957 GCA_038203615.1 Chthoniobacterales bacterium | reverse complement strand
CGCTGGAACAAAAACCAACGTGCCAACGGAAGAGGAAGCGCCTCCAGAAAACACCAACTCCCAAACCAACCAATCTTATGAACTAACAATCCACCTACACCCTCGTCCGCCACACTTGACATCTTACATAGGGGTTAGATGAATCGGGTAACAAACACCAAGACATGGGGTCTGAGTCGAGTGCATGAATGTGGCCTGTGACTACCCACGACTGCAGGCGCAATGGGTCCGGAGCGGGTGACGCTACGAAAGAAAAGCTGCTATCGCTCAGTAGACTCATCGACCAGATCGGAACAGCGAGGCTTATGTCCGCGTCCCTGATCCACGATGCGTCAGACACAGGCACCGCAACGAGGCAGAGTGAAATAACGCTTACATCAACGAACGTGTAAGCGCCGGCCTGTGACTGCCCACAGAACAAGCTTGTGAGAATCATCGAAAGCTTAACGAATCGCACCTTCATCTAACGAGAACAAGATGAGCGACGGCCACCGAGAGCGTGTGTGGGCCGAAGAGAAGGGGTACTAGCTACTCTAGACGTGAACGCGCGGCGGGTGGCCGTTCGCTCCATCGCATGGTTAGATGGTCGGTCGATCAACATACCAATCGTCTTCGAAGCGAACTCCCTTTAACTTCCCGCGTTTAATCTGCTCGATGACCTCAAGGTCCATCAGCTTATGGTCACTCGCGTATTCGGTGACAGGCATCGGATTGCGCAGTTGGTTCGGATGCCCGTCGAAGAGTTCAGAAGGAATGTCAAAAGGGTCGCGGTTGGCCTCAGCTTCAGCGGCGGCGGCAGCCGCTTCGGCTGTTGCCGCTGCTTCAGCGTAAACTAATTGAGTCCTCCAGCGCGCGTACAACGCGCGCGTCTTTCGCTCGTCGCCTTCGCATGTAGTTAGCGCCTTTAGCCAGAGCCCACGATCGATATCCCCGCGGGCAATCTCTTCAGCAACGATGTGATACAGCGGCAGGTCATGAAGCTGGAGTTCTTCGTTTTTGGTGTTGAACGGAAACTTCATGAGCGCGAGACCATCTAACGAGAACAAGATCAGCCACCGCTGGCGGGAACGCGCGTGGTGGCGGGCGGAGAGGTTGGAGTCATGAGAAACTTGGTCGAACGCCGGCCAGCGGTTGGCTGCATCGCTTGGTTAGGCCGATTGAAGTCAGGCTCATGGTGGTGGAAATGCGCCGAGCTGCATCATCAGTCCGAGGGCATCCATGATGATGCGCGTGTCTTTGATTTTGTCGCCTTCAAACCGGTCAATCACCACGCCCCACACTTTTACTGAACGTCCCGTGGCGGGCACGCCAAAGAACTCTGCCCGGTGTGTGCCCGTCCACTCGAACCTCGTCACAACCTTGTCCCCCTCGGTAACCTGCTCCTCGACCGACCAGTACATGTCTGGAAACGCGGCTCGCATGCCACGCAAGACGTCTTTCAAACCGGCGAGGCCTGGTCCTTGGCCGGGTAAAGGAACTTGCTCCACCATATCCCCCCAAAAGAACTGGTCGGAAGCGTCTATCTCCCCTTGATTGAGGACTAAGTCCATGAAGGATCTAACGATAGTGCCGTTGTCTTTCATAGAATGGTAAGCTGGCCGCCTAACAAGAGATAGGCCGCGCACGATACGCGCGCGAGGGAATTTTGGTTTGCACGGGATAGATGAGCATATGCTTGGCAGGAAGGAAGTTAAGAGGATAGAAGGGAGGATGTCTCGTCCCAAAGCGCATGACAGCTTGGTTGTTAAGGATCATGGGACTGGAAAGCAGTTAAAGGTCGAACTGATCGATCTGCCCTTCGCCGAGCTTCGGCGGTTTCGTGTGCGGGTCAACGGGCAATGGGCGGCCAAGGTGCCCGTGGCCAGCAAGTCGCTCGTTTTGAGGCAGGTGCGCGGTTGGTTGGTGCGACACTAGGCCCGGGCGGCATGGAGCAATGTAAGTCATTCTGACAGACAAAAAAGCGCGTCGGTGATCACGCGGTACGCCTCGTTGTTCAGCGCGCGTCCATGGCGGACGCGCACTGCCTCACAGTACGATCAGCTCTGCGTCGTCGCTCCAATCGCTCGGGCCGGCCGAGCCGACGGCGTTGACCTGCACGCGATAGGCCAAGATCTGCCAAGTCATAGGAGCAGACGTCAGTCATCGGAAGTCAGCCACACTGCGGAGCACCGATTTTTCTTGAACTTCGAACGCTAATGATTCCTCGGCTGTTCTCTTTGGGGAGGCTCGAGCACATGCGAGCCGACCTTCGGATTGAGCCACCATCGCAAAGTTAGGGTGCCAGCAGGGTCGACGCGATCAGCTCCAAAAATCAATGAAGCCTTCCCGAACATTCCAGCCGCTGTCTTGAGGTAAATATTTTGGCGAGTACTTTGGTGCCAAACCGGTGAGGCTGCGGTGACCTTGACTCGTGCCTCCGCTGGATAATCGATGTCCGGCGCGTAGAACATTGTCGTGATTTGTTCCGAGACCGCGATCACACCGCCGCCAGGCGCTTGAACTGTAGCTGTCCAGTCGAAGGGGCCCATTCGGGTTGCGTCGTATTTGAGTGTTACGATTAAATCCGCTCCTGTCGCTGGATCCCCTTTGTTACTTAAATGGATCACTACCTCTCTTCCGTCACTTGGCACTGGCAGCACTTTCATCCCCTCATCAAGCGGTTCGGGGCCTTGGAGCTTCCACATGCGAAAGGTGATAGGATTGAGCTTATCTGGATGGTGCCGTTCTCCTTCATTGACCAGTTCACTGTACTGGAACGGGCCCATTCCTCCTCCGTAAGCGTATCCTTCCTTTTGCAGTCCTATTTCAAGCGTTCGACCAAAGGCGCCACTTATAGAGAAGTACCCTTGATCATCAGTTTTAGTAGTCGTCTTAGTCGTCCCACCAGTCGCGCCTGCATTATAGATGATTGAACCGGACACATCGGCATCCGGTACTGCTCGGTTGGTCTGGTCCACCACTCTGCCGTAGAACGATATGGCTTTGTGATTGAAGACTTTAAGAATTGTTTGAGCCAAACCACGCTTTGGCTCACCCGAAGCATCGGGTGATTTGAGAGGAACGCTGTTGTCTTTCGCCGATCGTCGCGTCGACCCAGGATCTCCGACAACGCTCTCAGACGGTGCCGCAGAGTGATTGCAGGTGCGCAGCCATGTTAGCGCGGTGCCCAATATTACGAGTCCTACGGCAGCCACAACGAGATAGGTGCGTTTCATTAACTATTAAGGCACGATGCGAAATCCGCGTCGGTCGAGCAGTGCTTGCCAGAATGCTTTTTGCCGCATGTTTGTAGACCGGAATTCTGCGCTGTGCCATTTGTGCGCACCGTATGACTGACCGCCCGATCCGGGAGGGCCGTCGTCCGGGGAATCTGTATTCCAGAGTTCTTGAAGATCTACGCCTGGTTGCCCGAAGGTAACACCATCCACACTACCTAAGGCGCGAGAACGCGCCTCGGCCGAGAATGACATAATTTCATATCTATCCTGCAAATCGTTTCGCGTTCCTATGTGCAGATTTACCACCGCACCAGAAGCGACAGTTGACTTCTTAAAGCTATCTTGGATCACCGTGAAGTCTGAGTCCGTGTAAGAATAGGTGTACGGTTGGTCTGGCGGGTCTTGCTGATCGGGTTTTAGGTATTGGTTTAGCTGCCAGCAATCATTCCAAAGAGCGTAGTCGTTCACATTATAAAAGTTCACTGTACGACTGACGGCGCCGCCGTTGGCGGCGAACCAATTCTTATACACATTCGGCGTCTCCGGATATACTGTCCCGCCTGGAGGGAGTCGAATTCCGACTATTGGCGCTATAGCCACGAGATCCTCCGCGCGCGCTCCATCATAACAGTGAGCCGGCACGGCTGCTTGAGACGCGACGTATGTATTCACCAACATGCCTCGATCCTCTTGGACGGCTAACCTCAACGCTTCTCCGGCGACGATATTGCCCATGCTGTGAGCAAACATGTAGACGTCGGACGGATAGTCGGCGTGCAAACGAACCAAAAGTCGCTCGAGACCAACACCTGAGCGCCAGGCGCTCCACTCACCGCGGTCATAGTTGGTTGGATCCGTGACCGCCGCGATCGCCCCGTTTACCCATGTCTTAAAGACCGTGCTGTCCTTCAAATAGGCGCCAAAATTGAATGTCGTTGGCCACTGGAATGCCCCAAAGCGGCCCTTGTAGCCCCGCCAGAAAAGTCTCTTAAAAGCGGTTTCTGCAAATTGGTCTCTTTGCTCGGACGTGAGATTCCAACCATGTACGTAGAGGATGTACTTTTGCTCTTCTGGATCACTTACGCTGTACGTAAACGGTCGAAAATGTCCGGCATGCAAATATCCGGTTCCTAAAGCCCGAACACTGGACAGAGCCAAGACCTCTGGGTCCCCACCGTTGGAGTCCCCCACCGTCCAGCGTTCATACATATCCTTAATGTTCAAGAGTTCTAGGTATACAGGCGGAAACCGGCCTACCTCAGTGTCGCCTCTCTTAATCGTAAGAATGAGTTGCCCCCGTCCAGCGGCTTTGCCGCAGAACAAGAGATTCAAGATCGGCGCGCCTTCGGAAATTCCCGAGCGCAAGGAAGGCCGAAGCGAGAATAAGTCCATCGCTTGACCCGCCTCCACTCCACCAATCCAAGTGTCATACGGAGTATCGCGTTGCCGCGACGCTACAAGCTGGTCTTCCAAGTAGCCTGGACGGGTACCGGCGTCGCGCTCTGCATAGACGTTGATGTCAGGCGAGCCGTCCGTTAGCGGAAAGCGCTCCGTTCCGTCTGTCGCGCGCCACTCGAGATAAAAACTCAACTGAGGGTCCGCGAGCAGGCCCGTTATACCTGCAAACGAGATGCGCAATCGCGTGAAATCTTCCAGATCTCTTATCGTGTCGATTGACGTGTAGTCGCAGTCTTGAACTCCGTCGCTGGCGTCATCCCATTCGTCATCGGTTCCGTCAACCGTGTGATGGACGTCATGATCGTTATTAAGCCAAAAGCGGTACGGCTTATCCGGAGTCGTTCTATCTGCATTGCGGATAGTGGTATCTGCAAACGACATCTCCCCATCACGGTTGGCGTCGACCATTATCTCCACTGGGACCATGAGGAAGGCATGTCCTGTGCCGGAGAGGGTGCCGTGGCCTACGATGAGGCCGTTTTCGTTGATGCTGGAGGCGACTTCGAGGTGCCAGCGCGTGTCGTTGATGAGCGTGTTGAGATCGGTCGCCTGGCTGTTATGCCAGACCGTCGCCACATAGGAGCTGATGGAATATCCGTCTGTCGAGATCTCGCTCCAGCCGACAATCTCGAGCCGGCTATTGGTTCGCCAGGCCCAACTGTTGCGGCATCCCGGCAGGGGCGGCAGTTCCAAAATAGCAGTACCGCGCGCATCCGGAGACGGGCCCGTCGCCGGATCGTGCCAGAGGAATGAATGAAAGGACCGCGCCGCGACGCTGTAGGACAAACCCAGCACGACAGCGCCACCGTCTCGCGAAATAATGGCATGCGATCCACTCAGATCGCTAAATCCGGGCAGGGTTCCGATCTCCACTATACCCGCTCCGCGATCGACGATGGCCTTGGCGGGGGCGAGCGAGATCTGAGGGAATCCGGTGGCCGCGCGTTGACTGTCTCCCGCAAGACTGCCGTCACTGGAAATCGCGCGCAGCGTGCACGGCGGCATATTGGGCAGGGTCAAGCCAGTCTGGTAAATGAAGACCAGTTGGTTGGGCGGTCCGCGCAGAGGCTCTGACACTTGGTATGAAGTATAATCCTTAACCCAGTCGGCGCCGACTGTGCCGCCATTAACGAGGTCGCACGGGACCAGCTTGGAACTGATGTTCGTGGGGACGCCATCCGCATGCAGCGGCGTGACCGAACCATTTGGTTGGATGAGGGCTTCAGACGTGAGGATCTGCCCGCTGTCGTTGATTCGAAGGACCGCCGTATTCTGAATCTCTTGCACCGAGCCCTGATTCCAGACAAAAGCCTGGTGCGTTTTTCTGACGTTGCCAACGACCTTCCCGGCGCTATTCAGGTCCTCCGCCGTTCGGTCGGCTCCCAGATCAATAATCGCGTAGCGGATCGGCCCCGCTCGCGGGGGTGATAAACTGTATTCGTTAGGCCACCCATCGGTTCCGTCGGGGACAGTATCCCCGTCCGAGTCGCGATTGCCAGGGTCTGTTCCGGCGAGGAACTCTTCCAGGTTGGTTAGTCCATCCGCATCGCCATCCGCATTAGCCACGCTGCGATCGTGAATATCCAGATTGTGTTGGATCTTCCACCAGTCGGGAATCCCATCCTCAACGGTCGAGATATTGCTCGCTGAGGTTTGCGACTGGTAATAGGCCGCCACGGTCATGCCGCGTCCGGTGAGATCCTGGCCGGCCAGGCTCGCGTTCAGCGGATCGAAGCCGTGGTTGACCTTCCATCCATCGGCAATCCCATCGCTGACCGTGGACAGTTTCGTCGGATCCGTCCCGAGCAGAAAATCCTGCAAGGTCGTCAGGCCTTTGCCGGTCGCATCGCGGGTCGCCAGATTCGGGTCGAAGAGCGCAAGAGAATAAAAAGCCTTCCAACCGTCAGAAATGGTGTCGCCCGCAGTGGAATAGGCAGCGGGGTTGCCGCCCAGGGCGAGCTCCTTCCAAGTCCCGAGACCATCGTGATCCGGATCTTCGCTTAAGCGGAAGTCTGCCACCGAAAGGGGTGTTGTCCCCGGATCGGTTTGGGGACGGTTCCCCAGCTCGCCACCACTGTTGGCGCCCCAGCCGATGAGTTCAGCGCTGGCAGTGACAGCAAAGCTGTCGTTGCCGCCGGCGGCGATTCCGATGACCGACGCCAGCCCGGCGGTCTGTCGTGGGAGCGCATTATTCAGCGAGGCATTCGCCGCACTCTTTGGCGCGTGATTTCCCAAGGAAGAAGCGCTGAGGCCGAGTTGGCCATTCGAATTTGCGCCCCAAGCCCACACTGTGCCGTCGGACCTGAGGGCGAGACTATGAGAAAAGGCGGCCGCGATGCCAATGGCATGGTCAAGATTATGCACCAGCACAGGCACGGCTCGAGTGCCGCCCACCGTGCCATCTCCAATGCACCCATGCGAATCCTGTCCCCAGCTCCAGACGGTCCCATCGGCCTTGAGGGCAAGGCTATGCGCGCTTCCACCAGCGATAGCCACGATATTCGTTAGGTTGACGACGACCTGCGGAGCAGCGCTCCGCCAATCCCGGTTGCCCGTCCCCAGTTCGGATTCGCCGTTGTAACCCCAGCTCCAGATCGTGCCGTCGGCTTTGAGCGCGAGATTGTGGTCATCGCCACAGGCCACCGCGGCCACTCCCTGCAGTGGGGAGCCATTCGCTTGCAGGACCGGCAAAGCGTAAGCGCTGTCATTTTCAGAAGTGTTGCCTAACTGAAAAGCCCAGTCGCTCCCCCAGGCCCAGACCGTGCCATCGGACTTCAGCGCGAGATGATGCGAATAGCCGGAGGCGATCGCGATTACATTCGTCAAAGGCATCCCGGGCCCTTCCATTACTTGAACCGGAACTGTGCTGTCGTTCGACGCCCCGTTGCCTAATCCGTAGCCGTCATTGGATCCCCAAGTCCAAACAGTCCCGTCTGTGCGCAAGGCGGAGCTGGTCTGCTCATGGCTGGAGACGGCTGCCACGCGGCTCAGTCCGGTAACCTGCTCACGATGCCAACGGTCCGTGTTACTGCCATCACCTAATTGGCCACGACTGTTCGCTCCCCAACTCCACGCCGTTCCGTCACTATAAAGGGCGATCGTGTGCTCAGCGCCGGTAGCAATTGATTGCGCCGCAGCAGGAGCGTACGAAACAGTCCGGGCCACGAAAGTTGCGGGACTCGATTCGCCGTCGTCGGCGGCCACGATCTGAGAGAATTCTTCTGCGATAGCGCCAGTCTTATAGGAAATCCAGGCAAGGCCCTCCAGATTCGTGAGTAGGGTAACCGAGGGCGACGTGACGTCGGTAAACCTGTCCTGAACAAAACCGCCTCCGCCGGAGACGAGTGAAAAGGTGATGGACGCACCGGCGATGGGCAAGCCATTGCCGCCGAGGAACCGCACCACTAGCGATGACGGCAAAAACCGGTCAGGCACCGCCTCCTGATTGTTCCCGCTCACCACGGACACCGTCGGCAGACCTGACAAATGCCCGCCGTTGGAATGAGCTGTCATGGTGCCGCTGGCCGTGCCGGCCACGACCGCGACGGGCAGGGCCGCCCAATGTTGAGACGGGAGCTGAAAATAGGGAGCGGCCCTTCCATCGACGTCCGTCCGCATGTTGAGCGTGGCCTTCAATTCGGTGTCGGCGGCGGAGAAACCGAATAGACCACCGCCGGAGGCGACGCGAAACTGAACCGGTGCATTCGAAAGAGGCGCACCGCCTATCGTTAGGCGAATGACCAGTGGTGAAGGGAGAAAGGAAAGCGGTTCGGAGATTTGATGATTGCCCGCCACAATCTCGATCTGCGGGACAATCCCGTTGTAATAATCGTTCGCACCAGTGCCACGGAGAAATTCCTGAAAATTACTGATGCCATCGCCGTCTGCGTCACCCGCAGGATTGATTCCCGTTTGTCCGAAGTTAGCGATTTGCCAATCGTCGGGAAGCGTCTCATTTTCGAGGATGCGCAAACGCATGAAGACGCTCGGATTCAAGGCGACCGGGAGAGCGGCTTGCGCCGTGTAAACGAGGGGCGCGCCCGGCACGTCTGCAAATGCAAGCGCTGGACCAACGATAAAGGCATGGCCGCGTGACCAGAAATTCCCGGTCGGATCGGTCGTTACTTCAGGAACATAATAGAGATCGATTGGAGTGTTCTCCGAGGAAACACGCCAACTCAGTGTCAGAAAGGAATCGCCGAGACCGCCTCCATAGATGCCGGACTGGATGGTGACAACAGGGAGATTGTCTGCGCTGGCTGAATGAGGATCGAGGCCCAGTGCGTATTTGAGCAGGTTCGGGAGGCCGTCACCGGCAGGGCTGGCATTTTCTCCGGAGACGGCGGGATCACCCTGTTCTTCCGTTGAGAAAACGCGCGCCTTCCATTCCGGATAAGTATCGGAAGTAACGGACTTCGCGAGGAAAACGAGAACAATGAATGGGAGATAAACCCTACGCAACATAAAGGCTAAGTCCTACACGGGACCGAGCCATTGCAGCGGGTTCGAATTCAAATGCAAGCCTCTACTATCGAGACTCGTTATATTTCTGTTAGAGCGTTGTGAATAACTTTCGGGAAGGGCACGGGAAGCTGGCCACAGCCGCAGCGCGCAGCGGGGCGGGCAGCTCGGAAAGTGTTCGCGAGCAGGCGGCTGTTACCACAGAAGAGCGAGGGAAAGCTTCGCAGGGGGAAGCTGCTACAGGGCGGCGGTGGGAAACCGCCGTTTCTTGTTTACTGCACGACGGGTTGGTGGTGGCGCGTGTGCGGGGCGAAGCCGCGATCGGCCAGTTCGTTATGGGCCATGTGCATGCCGAGCGCGAGGATCGCGATTAAACCGAAATAGAGGATCGACATGGTCCAGCGTTGTGTCGACGTCACCTCGAAGTAACGCACCTCTTCTTCGGTGCGTTTACGAAAGAGCGAGTAAACGCGGGGCAAAGAGAGAATCACCATCAGCCAGATAATAAAATTCGGGTAGAGCCACCCAAACCAGACAAGCAAGGCCAGGCCGGGCAGCCAGAGCCAACGCGAGAGCGCGGTCACGATGCGGCCGCCGTCGAGAAAGCCGACGGGCAACAAGTTGAACAGGTTCAGAAAGTAACCGGTGGAGGAGAGCGCGATGAGCAAGGGAGCGTCCAGGACCTGGCCTAACATATGGCAAACGAGCGCGCCCAGCCCGCCTAAAATGGGTCCGCCAATGCCGACGCAGGCTTCCATCCAGGCGTTGCGCGGCTGATCCTTCAGCAGGATGAAGGCGCCCATGAACGGAATGAAGACAGGCGCACTGACTTTGAGGCCAAATTTTTGGGCGATGAGAAGGTGGCCGCATTCGTGCACGAAAATGAGAAGGACGAATCCGACGGCAAACTGCCAGCCAAAGACCATGGCGTAAGCCCAGATGGAGAAGATCATGGTGCCCCCGGATTTCAGAATGACCGGCATGAACTTGAGCAGGGGCAGGAGAATGAACTTCAGCTTGGCGAAAAACTTGGCGATGAGCAGGCCGATCCCGGCGACCGGGCCGAGCGCCTTCTTCACACGCGGCCACGCGCCCTCGGGGCGGGCCGGCGCTACTTCAAGCCGACCGCTTTCGGAATAGACAGGCATAAACAATGGAGAGTCGGTCGTGTTTAGACAGTGGGATTGCGCAATTCGTTAAAGGCTTTGCCCAAATGGGCCAGAACGTCGCGGGGCAGAAGGGATTCCTCGCTCTGGCCGGACTGGAAAATCGAAATTTCGGCGGCGCGTCCACAGGCCCAGGCGCCGACTCGGGCGGCATCGTAAAATCCGAGGCCGCGACCGGCCAGGCCCGCGCAGACCCCGGTCAGAACATCGCCCATCCCGCCGGTCGCCATCCCCGGAGTGCCGGTTGAGTTGTAACTCAAGGGCCGCGCTCTCTCCGCCACAATCGTGCGGCTTCCTTTGAGCAGAAGCGTGACGGGAAACTGTTCGCAGAAATGGCGGGCCGTGCCGGCTCGCGACATTTTACCAGGGTCGAGCAAGCGCTTCATCTCGCCGGGATGCGGGGTGAGAAGGCGCGGACCGGGCGCGCGCTGCAAGATGTCCGTGTGGCCGCTCAACATATTGAGGGCATCGGCGTCGATCACCATCGGTTGCTTGGCTTGATCGATGAACTTCAGCATGTCGGAGGCGTGTCCGCTTCCGAGACCGGGCCCGACCGCCCAGACATCGACTTCATGGGTGAGAAGCTCCCTGGTTGAACGAAACGGCCGCACCATCGCTTCCGCCGGCGCGAGCGATGCCATGAGCGAGTAAAGCTCTTTTGGGACGAACAATTCCACCAGTCCAGCGCCGGCGCGGAGCGCACCTTCTGTCGTCATGATGGCTGCGCCGATCAATCCCTGGGACCCGGCCACGATGCCGATCCGGCCCATTTGATTTTTGTAAGTGCTGAACTTTCGCCGCGGCAAGGCCGACTGGAGCGAATACGGGATGGCGAGGCATTCGTTCCCGGCGCTTTCCGGCGCGATCAGATCCGGCAGGGGAACGACCTCGATCCGGCCGACGCGATCGAGAGCGGAGTCCACGATGAGCGCATGCTTGGCGAATCCGATCGTGACCGTGAAGTCGGCGGTGACGCAGTCCTCCGGGTCGGTCTCGCCGGAATCGCTGTTCAAGCCGGTGGGAAGATCGAGAGCGACAACGAAAGCATTCTTCTCGCGCCGGAGGCGATTGATTTCCTGGGCGGAGCTGCGGATAGGTTCGCGCAGGAGTTCCCGCGCACCGAGCCCGAGCAAGCCGTCCAGCACGACCGTGACCGCTCGAGGGCAGGCCGGCGGTGGCGGCGCTTCGCGCAGGGATGCCAATTTCTTGCGCGTTAACTCCGCGCATTCCTCTTCCGGGAGGGTCAGGCGAACATCGATTTCCCACCCGGCTCGCTGCAAATGTTCCGCTGTGACCAGGGCGTCTCCGCCATTGTGACCCTTGCCCGCGAAGACAATGCATTGGCTGGCCTGGGGAAAGAATTGACGGATGGCCCGGGCGGCGCCCGCGCCGGCCTGATCCATGAGGGCTTCCGCCGAAATGCCGCGCGCGAAAGCGGCTTCTTCCGCCTCCCGCATTTGCGCCGAACTTAAGATCGGCGAGTTCAATCAGTCCTCCGTCTTCTGAGGGGCGGTTTTTTTCTTCTTTTTGGGGCTGGTGGCACTGCTGCTGTCGTCACTGCCGGAGCTTTTCTTTTTTGTGCTGTGGCTGTCGCTGTCGTCGCTATGGGAACTTTTCCTTTTTCTGTTCTTGGAAGAACTTGATTTCGATTTCGAGCTTTTCTTGCTCGAATGCCGGGAGCGCGTCAGATCGGGGTCGTGGACGCGCGTTTGATCGATGAAGGGCTGCAGCGGGACGGCCGTCGCCTCCTGGGCCAGGCTTTCCGAGGGGGGCGCGTTGACGATGCGGCTATTGGCGACCGATCCGCGGCTGCGAACGCCGCGCGCGATCTCTTCCGCCAATTTCTGCCGATAGCTGGAGGACTGGACATACCCCGCTTCGGAAGGGTTGGTGAGGAAACCGCATTCCACCAGGACGGATGGAATGGATGTTCGTCTTAAAACATAATAGCCGCGGCGACGGACCCCGCGATTGGACGAAGGCGCGCCGCCCGCCACATAATAATGGATGGCGGAGGCGAGCGGAAGACTCTGGCTGCTGTAAAAATAGGTTTCAATGCCGTTAGCCCCGCGGCGGGTGGCGGAGTTGAAATGGACGCAGACGAAAATGCCGTTGCGGTAGGAGTTGGCGATGGCAACACGCGTTCCCAAGGGCACGAAGACATCGGTGCTCCGCGTCATGACCACGCGGTATCCACTGGCCTGGAGCGCGGTGCGGAGGCGCAGAGCCACGTCCAGCGTCATCATGCTTTCGGAGACGCGTTGCCCGGGAATTCCGCCACGGTCGAAGCCGCCATGGCCGGCATCAATGACGACGACCGTGTTCGAGCGCACGGGGGCATTCCGATCATTGGAGGCGGGGGTGGGGGAGGCCACGGCCACGGCGCGCCGCGGCGGGTCGGCCCTTCGTTCCCGCGAGGAAAGAGCGCTGGCCGGCGGCAAAGCGTAAGCAAACTGCGCCGCCGAAAGAGAGACGGTGATTAGAAAAAGAGAAAGGGTAGATCGCATCTTAGTCGCTCGAATCGGGCCGCTCTGAAAGTTTTGCGGCGGGGATGGCCGCGGTCGCGGCCGCGGGTGCATCGAGGATTCCTCCGCGCACGGTGATCATGCCATCGGCGGCATGGACGAGGTGCGGCCGCGTCTTGGTCTCGGCAAAAGTGGAATGCGAAACGAGCTCACCATTCAATCCTACCACTGAATAGGACCAGCTGCGCGGGGCCGCGCAATGCAGCACGTGCAGGCGATTGCCCGGGTCGACCTGCACCTTGGGGTCGTCATAGAGAAGAGTTCGACCTAACGAGTAGGTGGCATAGACGATCCCGCTGTCCTTGTCCGCCACCCGGACGTAGAGAGACGTGTGATCGGGAAACCGGTTTGTCATCAGGGAATAGGTGCGGGCCCCGCCCGGGCCGGCCCCGTCCGGCACGCCCACTGTCTGCTGCCAGATCGGGCGCGCGTCCGTGACCTCGATGACCTTGGCCTGCGAGTAAAAATATTTCGCCAAGTCAGTGAAATAGACATGGGCGCGAACATGGTAAAGGCCGAAATCGTGCACTGGGTAGAGGGGCGTGATATTGATTTTTTGCGTCACCTTTTTGCCGGCTTCTATTTTGAGGGAAGGCTGCGCGCTCGTCTTAAGCGGTCCGATGGACTGGCCTTCGGAGCCGGTGACTTCAAAGCCAAACCAGCTCTGCCCGCCGGCGTCCCGCAAATCGATGTCGCGTCCGGCCAGGTTGGTGATGGCGAGCGTGGCGATGACGGGCTCATAGGCAATGTATTGAAGCCGCGAAAATTTGAGTTCCACCTGGATTTGGGCGCGCGCCTCGACCGCGCTGAGGAGAAGCAGCCCGGCCAGCGCGATTTTCATGGGGCCGTAACGTAGTGCAACTGGTTGCATAAAGAAAAACGCGTCCGCTTCGGTTTGGCTCTTCGTCAAGCGCTCTGCCGCTGCTCCCGGGCCGCCTTGCTCTGCTTGTGACGTTCGACTGCTTCTATCAGAAGTTCATCCCACTTCAATGTGATTGTCTCGACGGGCGGCCGGACCGTGCGGTCGTAGGCAAACTCGACATATTGCCAATCGACGATCTCGATGAGCGCTTCCTTGCCGCGGCCGGCGGTGGTTTCCGCATGGACGACCTGGCCGGCGCGCAGGTAAGCGATGGCGCTCTTGGATCCCTGCACTATTTGGACCGCCCCGCTGCGGCGGTTGAGGGAACACATCTGCAGAATATCGATCACATGAAACAAGTCGGGGGCGCCTTCCGTGGCGGTTTCCGCGCGGGCGATGGCTTCGAGCAACCCTTCTCCATCGATCGGCTCGGGAAACACCTTTGTTTTGGCGACGACCAGACGCTGTTCCGTCGCCTGGTAGGGAGGCAGAAAGAGCGTTTGTAATCCAGGAAAGATTTCGCTCAAAGAACCGCCCAAGGCAAGGCCATCGATTCCATCGCCTTCCAATTGCGTGATGAGCAGGGCGCAGCGGGCGTGACGCCGGCCCCAGTCGAGTGCGGCCACGTCGCTCCCAACCAGGTCGCATTCGTGCGCGGTGTAATCTCTTACCATCTGCACCAGTTGTTCGCCCACCTCGGCGTCGCGGTGCACAATGAGCAATTCCATTACGGCGATGTCGCGGTGGAGGGCGGAGGGAAGAGGTTCAGGAGTTTGCTTGGATCAGAACGCACCTCTTGAAGTTTATCATTGTAATAAATTCGCACGATATAGCCGAGATATTTTCTGCGGCCCGTTTCGTCCGCGGGGGTGGCAGCTGGCTGGGCGGCCCGGCCCTTCTTTCCCGGATTCATCGAAGCGGCCGCTTCCGTGAGGGCCGCCTCCTGTGATCGGGCTTTGTTTTTCGGACGCACGTAGGTCACCGCCAGGACCTCCGGTTTGGCGCTGGCCCAATCGTGGTCCGGCGTCAGCCATTCGTAATTCACCTCCGCGTCCGTTAGTTTGATGTCGCGGTCGTCCACCAAGTCGTAGAAGAACACCTGGATCTTCACGCGCGTGTGGTCGATCACCGCGTTCGGGCGCTTTTTCACACCGATCTTGAGCATCAAATTCATTTCCGCGTCCGAATCGGAGGTTTCCGCGGGGGTAATTTCGCTGATGCCAAAGGTGGAACCTTCCGGAATTCCATCCGACGTCCCCGGGGTGGGAGGGGCCTGCGCCGGCGTCGCTTCGACGGCGGCCGGTGCGGGCGTGACGGCCACGCCCCGCTTCAACCGGGCATCGGCCAGTTCATAGACTGCGCCGGCGGACGGCCCAATTTCCCGGACTTTCCGCCACATTACGTTGGAACGATCAAGAGCGTTCGCCGCCTCGTAAATCTTGGCCATTTCCGCGTAGGCTTGCGCGTTCTTCGGATTTTTCTCCGTTGCCAGTTGCAGCTGGTTCAGAGCGGCGGCGCTGTCTCCCCGGTTGCTGAGATCGATCGCTTCTCGGACCAGGCCGTCGTCTCCCGCCATGGCCGGGGCGGAGGGCTCAGCCACGGCCGTCGGAGCCGGGGCAACGGCCGCAGGCGCGGCGGTCGCCGTGGGCAGGGAATCGGATTTTCTAATCGTGCTCGTCGCACTGGCCGTCCGCTGGGCCCGCACGTGCTGCATATAATAAGAGCCGGTCAGCGACATTTCCGCGAGAGCCAGAAATGCCACCAAGGTGACCCCGATCTTGAAACTGGTGTCGCCGCGCGGAGACGAAGAGGTCAGCGTGCGCATGGCGGCGGTCTCGGTCAGAAAGCGGTTGTCCATGACGATGACGAAGCAGTCGGAATTCTAGCGCGAAATGTCGCTTTGGCTAAGAATCTTGAAACCGGCGCCGAGAAGGACATTAGAGGCGCATTCGGTGTCGTCCACATGGAGCGCGAGAGCGGCCATGCCGCGGGGGCGGGTGAGCAGGGGATAGGTGAAATGCACATTGACCTCAGCCATGAAGAGAGTGGCGAGAAGTTTGACCAGTTGCGTGGCGACTTCGCGCATCTCCACGACGACCACCTCGCACACGCCGAAAGCGATGTTGTGCTCTTTGAACAGCCGTTCCGCGCCTTCCGGATCGCTCACGACCACGCGGGCGATGGCCGAATCGGTGGATTCCGAGACGCTCAGGGCCACCACATGGGTATGATGGCCATTGAGCAGTTTCACCACGTCGAGCATGGCGCCCACTTTGTTAGGGAGAAAGACGGAGAACTGTTTGACCAGCGCTCCCTCCAGCCGGGAAGTTGTTTCGGGTAAATCGAGGGGCATGTAAAAAAAAATCGAAGCTGGGCGCGGGGCGCGAGCCGCACCGGGAGCGGGTTAAACTATCTCACCGGCCCTGTTTTGTTGGCAACCGGAATGTTCGAGGGCTTCCGGGGCGCCCCATCCGAAGGGACGATGCGGCTATTGAACAATCTCGCATGCCCATTGTAGTCTTCGCCCTCGGGACGCTGCTGTGCGCGTTCTCCGCCGATGATCTCCATTTTAATCCTGACCCAGAACGAAGAGGCAAATCTGCCTGCCTGCCTCCAGTCCCTGGCCTGGTGCGATGACATCCACGTGGTGGATTCAGGCAGCACGGACACGACGGTAGCGATCGCCCAAGCAGCCGGTGCCCAGGTCTGCTCGAACCGTTTTGATTCATTCGGCCAGCAGCGAAACTGGGCGCTGGCCCACTGCCCGATTCGATCCGACTGGATCTTGTTCCTCGACGCCGATGAGTGCTCCACCCCGGAGTTTCATGGCGCCGTGTTCGGAGCCATGGCGGCCGCTCCCGAGAGGACGGCGGGTTTCTATTGCTGCTGGAAAATGATGCTCAACGGACGATGGCTTAAGCGCTGCGACTCGTTTCCGAAATGGCAGTTCCGGCTGATGCGGCGGGGACGGGCTACCTTCACCGACTTCGGCCACGGCCAGAAGGAGGGCGCGGTGGACGGAGAGATCGGCTACATCCGCGAGCCTTATTTGCATTTCGCCTTTCACACGGGATGGGCACGATGGCTCGCCCGGCACAACCGTTACTCGGACCTGGAGGCGCGCGAGCGGCTGGACGCGGCCGTGTCGTGGCGGGACATTTTTTCACGGCACGGTTCGACCAGGAACAAGGCGCTGAAGCCGCTGGTGAGCCGTCTGCCGGGCTGGCCGCTCGCCATTTTTTTGATCCGCTATTTTCTAAAACTCGGTTTCCTGGAGGGTCGTCCCGGCTTCGTCTATTGCGTGAACATGGCTTACTACGAGTTTCTCATCCGGATCAAGATGGACGAATTACGGATGGCGCGCGCCAAATCATAAGGAAGGCGCGCGGGTGGCGAGATGATGATTGGGTATTCCAGACTGTTCATTTGGCCCTCCCTGGGCATCTTGCCTGTGTCATTGATTGGTTCCCATGGAAGAAGAGAATAATCTCATCGCGCAGCGCCGTTCCAAGATGGAGGCGCTGCGGGCGCGGCACGTAGAACCTTTCGGAGATTCCTTCGATACGAGCGGCTCCATCGGGGAAGTGCGCGCCCGTTTCAAGGAGGGCGAATCCGTCCGTCTGGCCGGCCGGATTATGGCCCATCGCGACATGGGCAAAAGCCATTTCCTCGATCTGCGCGACGCCAGCGGCCGGATGCAGATTTACGTGCAGGCTAAGGAACTGGGGTCAGAGCGGATGGAGGCTTTTAACCTGCTCGATCTCGGAGATTTCATCGGGGTGGAAGGGACTTGTTTCGTGACCAAGACGGGCGAGCCGAGCGTGAAAGTGCACACGCTGGAGGTGCTGGCGAAATCGCTACGGCCGTTGCCCGAGAAATGGCACGGGCTCCAGGACGTGGAGACTCGCTACCGGCAACGCTATCTCGATCTCATCACGAACGACAGGTCGCGCGAGATCTTTCAGAAACGCATCGCGCTCCTGCGCGAGACGCGGCGCTTTCTGGAGGAGCGGGGGTTTGCCGAAGTGGAGACGCCGATGTTGCAAGCGGTGGCGGGCGGGGCCACGGCCGAGCCTTTTCAAACCAGGCACAAGGCGCTGGGCCTCGATCTCTATCTGCGCATCGCCCCTGAGCTTTATTTAAAGCGCCTGCTGGTCGGAGGATTTAACAAGGTTTTTGAGCTGAACCGTAATTTTCGAAATGAGGGAATTTCCCGGCGCCACAACCCGGAGTTTACCATGCTGGAGGCCTACTGGGCCTACTCCGATTTCGAAAAAATGGCGAACCTGGTGGAAGAACTGATTTGCCATCTGGCGGAGGCATTGGCGAACGAAGAGGCCGCGCCGGAAACGGGAGAGACCCAGCGCTCGCCCCTCCTGATTGAACATCAAGACGGGGAGGGAAATGTCACTCGGACGATTAATCTGACGCGGCCCTGGCGGCGCGCGCCGTATCGCGAGCTGGTGCGGGGCGTGGCTGGCCACGATTGGTTTGACCTAACGAGTGAGGAACGGCGAGAGCGGGCCCTAACGAAGCTAGGCGTGGAGATCATCCCGGGGTTGGAAGATTATGAGGTTACGCAGCATGTTTTTGAAAAGTTGGTCGAAGAAAAGACGTTCGATCCGCTCTTTGTCACGCATTGTCCAAAGGAACTGGTGCCCCTGGCTCGGCAAAACCGGAGCGACGCGTCCCTGGTGGACGTCTACGAATTGATCATCAACGGCGTCGAAATTTCGCCGGGCTATACGGAGCTGAACGATCCCGACATCCAGCGACGGCGGCTGCTGGAGCAAGCTGGCGAAGAGACCCAAAAGATCGATGAGGAATTCCTGCTGGCCCTGGAGCACGGCATGCCCCCGGCCGGCGGCGTTGGAATTGGGATGGATCGCTTAACCATGATGTTGACCGGGGCCGAATCGATTCGGGACGTCATTCTGTTTCCGCTGCTGCGCCCAAAACAGAGCTAGCGAGGGCGTCGCCGGGGGATCAGCTGGCCTTCGCCTGGTTCCGCGTTTTGCTCTCTTTGAGTGGGCGGAAGGTGACACGGATACCGGGGTCGAGAATAGTGGCAGACCAGCCGTGGGCCTTGGCGAACGCCTTAATCGCGGCGTGGCGCCGTTCCCGCGCCCGGTCATCGTTCGCCCATACCCGGGCCAGATGACTCTCAAACACGGTGCACGACTTATGAGTCTTCAATCGATCCGTGACCTGTTTGGCAAGCTGCTGCACGAAAGGATGCTACGCATGCCGGGATGCGATGCGCCAGTACTATTTGCGCGAAAGACGGAAATCCTTCAGGCGCTGGCCGGTCCTAGACGGGCCGATCGGCCGGCGCGCTTTTGGCAAATTCCGCTTCGATCGTGGGACTGAGATAACGGTGTCCGTTCAGGACCTGGGCGAGGGCGGTGCCGATTTTTTCGACGGCGTCGTGTTTGACCATGTAGCCTCGCGCCCCCGCGCGCAAAGCGCGCAGGGCGTAATCCGGTTCCTCGTGCATGGATAATATGAGGATCACAAGATTGGGAAATTTACGGAGGAGCCGTTGCGTTAAATCGATCCCGTTTTCATCGGGCAGGCCCACATCCACAATTACCAGATCAGGCTTGGTCGCCCCCACCACTTTCATGGCTTCCGCCGCATTGCCCGCTTCGCCGCAGACGATAAATCCGTCGCCGGAATGGATCATGCGCTCGAGCCCTCGACGGATGAGCGGATGATCGTCGACAATGACGATGCGTTTTCCATCAAACTGTTGCTTGGGCTTCGCCTTTTTGGTCGCGCGCGCTCTCTTTGAAGTTAGGTGTTGGGAGTTCTTGCTCATGTTCCGGAGGGGTGAGCCAGAGGCTAGACTTCGCGTGCACTCACCCACTGCACGGCGAAACGCGCGACCTGTCGCGCGTTGCTCAGCTTTAACTTCTCTTTAATATGAGCCCGATGCGTTTCCACCGTTTTCGGGCTGAGATGCAGCGACTTCGCGATCGTCTTCACTTCCTCGCCCTGGCCAATTCTTTCGAGGATCTCCAGCTCGCGATCGGTCAATTGATCCGTCAGATTGGACCCCGGCGCATTTTTGCTCAGCACGACATTGGCGATGACTTCGCTGGCCATGGCGGGGCTTAAATACGTCCGACCGCCGATGACTTCGTGCACCGCTGTCAGAACGCTGCTGAGAGCTTCCTCCTTGGTCACGTAACCGTTGGCGCCGGCGCGCAAGGAGCGGATGGCGTAGGTTGGTTCGTCGTGCATGGAGAGCACCAGCACCGGCATCCTGGGGAATTCCGCCCGCAGGGACTTGGTTAATTCCAGGCCATTGGTTCCTTTCAATCCCAGATCGGCGATCACCATGGTGGGTCGGTCGCGTCGAATCACCATCATGGCTTCAGCGGCGCTGCTGGCTTCGCCGCAGACAGAAAACGACTGCTCAGAATTGAGCAACTGCACGAGCCCATGACGGAACAACGGATGATCGTCCACCACCACGATGCGAATCGTATTTTCGTGGGATGGCCTCTGACTGCGCAGGATGGTCCGTGGTCCGGCCGGGCGCGCCTTATTCTTGGCGGCCCTTCCAGTTTTGCGGGAAAGGTTTTCCTTCACAGGCCCGGTTTGCGGCATCCGAATGACTTTATCAGCGGCGGGACGATTCTCCGCACCAGCGTTCTCCTTTTGCGTACGGGGATTTGGCGATGAGGCGGGCACGACAGGCGAAGGCGGGTTCACAGGCGGGATCGACAGGCGAACTAAAGGGATATCGTTCCTCGACAGCCAAATGGTCTTGGTTTGACACGTTTCATTTTTTCCTGTTGGGCACCACCGCGGTAATTTTGGTTCCACCTTTGGCCTTGGCTGCGATCGTTAAGGCTCCTCCGAGGACGCTGGCCCGGTAGTGCATGATATGCACGCCGAGACCTTTGCTCCGCTTTTTCATCCGGAACCCTTTGCCATCATCCTGCACGACGAGCCGGATGAAGCCGTCCTCCCGCTCGACGCAAACGGAAATCTCGCTGGCCCCGGCATGCCGGATGGCATTACTCACGCCTTCCTGCGCAATCCGGAACAAGTTCAGGGCCACGGTTTCGTCTTTGATCCGGATGGCCTTCGGCATCTTCAAATGGCAGGTGATCTCCGGGTGTGTATTGGCCTGCGTGCAGAGCGAACGCAGAGCACTCGTTAATCCGCCCGAGCCGATGATGACGGGCTGAAAGCCACGGGCCAGGTCCCGGGCCAGTGAGACATTGCGATTCACAATCTGGGCGGCCTCATTCAACGTGCGCGCTGTCTCTTTATCGGTGGCTCTATTTCCGGCCGACTTCAGAAAGAGCGCGGTCGCGGTCAATTCCTGACACACGATATCGTGCAGATCCTGACCGATACGCCGTTTCTCGCGCTCGCTGATTTCGAGCAGCTCTCGTTCGAGCTGTTCCCGCTGCGCGATGGTGCGTTCCAACTCCGCGTTGGTCGTGAGAAGGTCGGCTGTTCTTTCGAGGACCCGTTGTTCGAGTTCATCGCGCGCGTGTTGCAGAGCCTCCTCATGGAGGCGCTGGTCGCTGGCATCGCGCGCGATCTTGGCGTATCCGCGCACCGCGCCGTCGTCCGCGTCCAGACGCATCATGACGCCATCCGTCCAGAAGCGGGATCCGTCCTTACGCAAGTGCCAGCGCTTATCGGGCGCTCGCCCTTCCCGCCGGGCCGTTTCAATTTCGCGCTCGACCGCACCGCGGGCCCGGTCTTCCGGCGCGAAGATCAGTTCACCGCTTTGTCCGACCGCTTCATCCTGTGTCCAGCCGAAGAGGCGCTCGGCGCCCGTGCTCCAGAAGGCGATGCGGTTGTCTGCGTTGAGGAGGAACATGGCGTATTCCTGCGCCCCCTCGACGAGCAGCCGGAAGCGTTCCTCGGCGCGCTCGATCGCGCGCGCGCGTTCTTTGTCCTCGGTGATATCCTGAGCCACGCCCGCCACCCGCGTGATGCGCCCCTCCTCGTTAGGCATGGGAAATCCGGTGTCGCGAATCCAACGCACGGCGCCGTCACTGGGGCGAATGATGCGATATTCCACCACGCAGCTTTGACCGGCCAGGACCTTCGGCATGGCGCTGGCCGCTTTGGCGCGGTCCTCCGGGTGCACCATTTCGAGCCAGAGATTGATGTCCTGCATCCAATCCGCCCGCGGGGCGCCCCAGATTCTTTCGTAGGCGGGATTGAGATATTCCAGGTACCGCTGCTCCGCGTTCACAATCCAGAAAACGTCGGCCGAGTTTTCCGAGAACTGCCGAAACCGCTCTTCGCTTTCCCGCAAGGCCGCCTCTGCCCCTTTGCGATCGGTGATGTCGTGCAAACAATTAATGGCCCCGACGATTTCGCCGCGGTCGTTTTGCAAGACGCGCGGATTGACCACGACGGTCCGACGAGCGCCGTCCGGTTGCTGCACGATGATTTCGCAATCGCTCGGTGTGAGTTTTTCCCCCCGCAGGACTCTGGCCATGGGGCAATTAGCGTGCGGCATCGGGGTGCCGTCGGGATAAAAGATCTTGAACGAGCCGCAAAATCTTTCGGTCTCGGTCTTGGGCGAGCGCCCCCACAATTCGACGGCCCGTTGATTAAACTCCCGGATGACTCCCTCGGCATCGGTGAAATAGACCGCCTCCGGAACGAGGTCGAAGAGAGTGCGGTAGAGCAATTCCCCCGGAGGCAGTTTTTCCTCCGACGTCCGGCGCTGAGGGATATCGAAATCCCCGTTGCGGTCCCGGGCAGTCGGCCCAGGAGCGGGTGGGTCCGGTTCGAGGCGAGCAACGGACTTCTCTTCGGGGAGATCCAGCATGGGGATAAGTATGCGATTGGAAAGAGGAGAAGGCCAGAACTAGAAGAACTCCGCCCTGCCGTAACGAATGGATCACCCTTCCTGGCAGCCGCTCACTCCCCCCTTTTTTAATCATCGGATCGAGGGCATGATTTGGCCGCACCCGCGTCCTCTGCGGTGCTAGGCGGGCGAGGCTCTTCGACCCATCCAGAGTGAGTGGAGGCAGATCAAAAGCGAGAGACACAGCAGGCCCGGCATGGTTGCAGGCTCCGGAATGGTCGCGATGTAAAAATCGGGAAAATCCGCCAGGTCCGTGGCGTTGCCCGAGGAGTTGAAAAAGCCGCCATAGACAGTTCGGGCAATGGTAAAGGTATCGACCGGGGCGGCCAGCGAGACGGTGGTCCCATCCAAGAAATATTGGACATGGTGCCGACTCCGCTGGTTGTATCCACCATATAGGAAAAGGTGTGGGTGATGGTCGGGTCGAAGCCTCCCACGATGGTGGCCAACCCACTGTCCGCGCCGGCCACGATAAGCCGGACGCTGCCGGCCCGATCCACGACCAGACCAGTGAAATTGTTGAAGCAATGCGAGGTTCCGCTCGAGCCCAGTGAGACGGAGCTAAAAAAGCCGAGGCCCGCGCCGCGATGGATATTATTCGCCTGTGTCTGGGTATCTCCACTGATGTTGAAGGTAATGGACAGCTGAAACTGTTGCGCTGTGCTGATGCCGAGATTCAGACCCAGGCCGGCGTCGGCGCCGACCCGCGCCGCGTTATTCTGGATATCCGCTTCGTAGGGGGTGCCGCCGGTTGGTCCACCCACCAGGCTGACGTTGCCGTTCCCTTCATAAGCAGCGCCAGGCACATCAGTGGGAGAGGGGAATCTGCCAATGAGCGCGGTGTCGTTCGCCGCGGTAAAGGTGTCGAAAATGATCACGGTGGCGGACACGCGGGGAGTCGGGGCAACCAGAGCCAGGACCGCCACGCTTGCCGCCACGCCGTATCGGGAAACCAAGATGCGGAACGGACCTAGCATGAAGTAAATGCTTCATGAGTAGCCGTTGTGCCCCTGGCTGCCAGCGAAACAGGCGAGAGGCAGAGAACGCAAGGCTCTGTCTAGTAATGAAGGGGCGAGAGCGCCCGTTTGCAATCCTCGGGCATTGATGATGCTAAGCAGCGAGGATATGGCTGTGTATTCCTTCGGGCTGTTCGGCTTACTCGCTATCGTCAGCCTGAGCTTCATGAACCGGGGACGTTAGGCGCTAAGGACAAACGATGGACAGGCCTGACATACTGGGGTTGCAAGCTCTCGGTGCCCCCTCACCGAATCGTCGGGCCATTTCTTTCTCTGTCCACTAACGCACTGATGCGATTTTTACCGATCTCTCCATTTGCTCTCGCCCCAATGGTGCAGCGCTGGGCCGAGGGACAATTTGGCGACATGGAAACCGCCGCTCCCATCCGACTCAGGTCGGGCGACAAGCTTCTCATCCTTCGGCGATTGGACCATCATCCTGTCTGGGAATCGCTGGACGATCAGCGGCAATGCCGCCGCTGTGGCAGTGTTTTCAACGGCCGGCAGGTGGACGTGGTGGGTGGAACCCGGGAGCGCGGCCCTCTCCGGCTCCTTTGCCCCAGCGAAGATTGCTCGTCGGCTCCCGGTGATTGGATTTGTCCAGGCCGGAGGACATCGCCGTGGGCCGGAGTTGAATCCAAACCAACTCTCCCGCGATTGGGCTTTACCCTGCGCAGGCAGGTGCATCGGCCCAAGCAAGTGAAGACCGGTCTGTCGCCGCTGAATTTTAAGCCACAGCTGCATGCGGGCCTGGCCCAAAAAATCGCGCGCCTCCTTCATCCGGAGCGGACTGCCCGGTAGGCGACGGGCGATATAAGGATTTCCCCTACCTGGTTCGATCCGAGAAGCAAGTTATCCTCCTTCGAAAAAGACGAAAACGACCGCTCAGACGGTCTTCCTCTGTCGCCCTAATGTGGCTTTGGCCGACGCTGGTCCTTACGAGGATTTAGTCGCATAATCACCTCGTGGCCAGTGCTTTGGTTCAGGTCATTTCCTACAGGAATAGGTCTTTTACCTATCCAGCGACCGGTTTGTCTCCCGATTGTGGCCCTCTTTCCAACGGTCATGGTAACGGCACAACAAGAAGGGATTACACGATGCTCAAACCAACATTTGATCCAGCCGGTCTTTCTGGAGTGCCCGATGAGGCCCTCCTGAAAAAAATTTCACAGCAGCAGCAGCCCGCTCTCGATGAGCTTTACGGTCGCTACGGTCGGACCCTGAAAGCGGTCATCGATAGCGTCGTGCACGAGGAAGCCGAGGCCGACGATGTGTTGCAGGAGATTTTTCTGCAGATCTGGAAAGAGGCGAATAATTACTCTCCCAAAGCGGGCAAGCCTCTCGGCTGGGTGGTGACGATCACCCGTCGTCGGGCCATCGACCGGTTACGGCGGCGC
>JBBRDU010000040.1:0-25077 GCA_038203615.1 Chthoniobacterales bacterium | reverse complement strand
TCACGAGGCGGGCACTGTGGGTGCTCCGCTGGGTCGCCGGCAGGTCAAACGGGTTGCCTTTTTTCTCTTTGTCGCGGGCAGCCTGGCCATTTACTGGCAGGCGCTTTCCTTTGAGTTCCTGAACTACGACGACGCCTTTTTCGTGCGGGACAATGCTAACCTGATGGGCGGGCTCTCGTGGCAGTCCGTGCGGTGGGCCTTGGAGGCTAATTTGCTGACGGTCGATCGTTCGGCGGAATACTGGATGCCGGTGACGCTGCTTTCGCGGCTGGTGGATCACCAGCTTTTTGGCGCCCATGGGGGTTGGCATCACCTGCAGGGCATCCTCCTTCACGGGGTGAGCGCGTGGCTGATTTTCCTGATCTTGCTGGACCTGACGGGAGCGCTTGGGCGCAGCGTGCTGGTGGGGGCGATCTTCCTGGTTCATCCGATCAACACCGAGGTGGTCTGCTGGATCGCCCTTCGCAAGGATGTGCTGGCGGGGGCGGCGTCGTTTCTGACGATCTGGCTCTACCTTCGCTACGTGCGCCGGCCGACGATCTGGCGCTACTTGAGTTCGCTGCTCGGGTTCGCGGCGGCGCTGCTGTGCAAGCCCTCGGTGGTCTCGCTGCCGCTGGCGCTGCTGCTCATCGACTGGTGGCCGCTGGATCGGCTTCCCCTGCGCACGCCCAGCGGGATGGATCGACGCGCGAGCACTAACTTGCTGGCGATCGTGGGGGAGAAGGTCCCATTCCTCATTCTCGCTTTGCTGGCGTCACTGGTGAGCCTGGTGGGACAGGAGCAAATGCGCACCGGGGGTTTTGGCGGCGACAATATCCTGGTGACCGGCGCCGGGCGAACGGTGGTGGGATATGTCGATTATCTGCGGCGCTTTTTCCTGCTGGATTCGTTCTGCGTACTCTACCCGAGCCGGCCGTGGTCGACGTTTTCTAGCGCCGACCTGTGGAGATCGACCGCCTTGATTGGCGGGATCACGGTGGGGGCCATCGCCCTGGCGATCCGCAAATACCGCCCGCCGTTGATGGGCTGGATTTGGTTTATCGGATTGCTGCTGCCCGTCTCGAGTTTTGTCCAGTTTGGCCGGCAAGCCACCGCCGATCGCTATTTGTACGTGCCCATTGTCGGCTTGTTGATCTTCGCGGTGTGGCTGGCGGCCGATGTGCTGGGTTATTTCAAAACCAGCGCGTCGGCGGCCGCTCTTCGGCGAGTGCGCATCATCAGCGGTGGGGTCTCATTCATCCTCGTGGCGTTTCTGGCCCGCCAGAGTTTCGGACAGAGCCTGACTTGGCGGAACGATCGATCGTTGTGGATCCAGGCCATGACCGTGGAACCGGATGCGGTCGTTGCGTTCGGCAATTACGGCGCCACGCTCGCCTTAACGCAGGAGTTCAAGGCCGAGGAAAACTATCGCCGGGCCGCCTTGAAGATGGCGCCCGATTCCGCGGAGGAGATGGGACATCTGGGGATCGCCCTCGCGAGGTCAGGCAGTGCGGATGAGGCCATCGCCTTTCTGGAGAAAGCGCTTCAAGGCGCCGCCATGGACGCGCAAAAGCACCGTTGGCTGGTCTATGCGTACCGGAGAGCCGGTAGATTTGCTCAGGCGGAGACCACGATTGCCCGCTACGAGTTGCTGCGGGGGAGAATTTTCCTGGAGACGGGACTAACCTATCTCCAACGAGGGGAGGAGGATCTCGCCGCGGCGCAATTTTCACTCGCGTTTTCCGCGGCGGTGCGCGCGCGAAAGTCGGCCGGTTTTGACATCGAATTGTCACCGGCGAGCACTTGGCTCAAGCAGGCGCGCGAGTCGTTCATTCGACTTCCCGCAGGTCCCAGTTCCGCGCATCGGGTCCTGATCCAATCCTACCTTTCCTACTTGGCAGGCGACATCAGGTCTGCGGCCGGTGCGTTTCGAGCGGCCACCGAGCAATTCCCCCAATTGGCGGAGGCTCAGTGGCGTAGCGCGATTTGTTTGGCGCTGATGGGCCAAACCGAAGCGGCGGAAAAGGCGGCCAATCTCGCGGGCCAACTTCCTGTCCCGTTTGAAGACGGGAAATATGACTGGCTCTACCTAAATCGGACGGGAGACAACGGTTCAGCCACGAAAGCCCCCTAGCTCAAGTCTCTCTGTGAAAAGGTGTGGCGGCGGAAGCCAAACGGCGGACTCGTTAGAGTACAGGCGATTGTCACTGACTGCCCGAGGTCGCATATACAAACGTATAAACGGAGCGGTCACGACCGAGATGAAGTATCGGTGTCGCATTAATGTTTGCCGCGGATTTTCGCGGCCATGGATTTTCGGCACTCCGCATGCTTCAAAATTATGGTTGGGCATCCAATAAGCCGAGTGCTTCGCATCATCATCGATAAAGCTCACATCCATCCATCATAACCAGATATGCCAACGACTCGAAAGACCAAAGCTTTTACCCTCGTGGAAATCATGGTCGTGGTGGCGATCATCGCCCTCCTCGCTTCCCTCGCGGTACCAGGCTTTCTCCGGGCTCGCAAGCGGTCGCTGGGTACGGTCATGAAGAACGACCTCCGGTGGATTGATTCGGCCAAGGACCAATACGCAATTGAGTACCAAAAGTCGAACCTGACGCCGAGCTTTGAAGATTTAACGCCATACTTCAAGTCGGGCACTCGTCTGGGGTTGGGCAACTCCGATCTTTTCGGATCGAGCTACATCATCAACAACTTGTCGACCCTTCCGCAAGTTAACGGCGTGACCAAGGCCGCTTTGCTGGACGTGTTGGACGATGCCTTCTGGTCGCCATTTCAATAGATTTCCCTGCTCACTGCAGCCGTAACAGTTTCAGCACTTGGCCGGTCTCGGTGGCGCTTTATCGGCGAAACCATCGACCGATTGTCGCGACGACAAGCGGCTCGCCCGGAAGTCCATGGCCTTTCCGATTCGCGCAAGTTCGTGTCAATTCGTGGTTCCTGCGGACAATTTGGAGGTCTTCGACCTCTTCCCCGACCTTGACGTATACGGAGGATCAAGTCCTGCTTATGTAGCGGTTCGCTCGTCCCCTTTCCCACCATGAACCCAATTCCAGATTCCACGGTTGCCTCCGACGCCATTGCAGCGCCCGAGCGCCGGTCCGTCGTGGTCGTGGGCGGTGGACCCGCTGGGCTCACGGCCGCGGCCGAGCTGATCGAAAGTGGGGTGGCCGTCACCGTGCTCGAAAAGGACCCCGAGTACGTGGGCGGAATCGCGCGCACGGTCCGCTACAAGAATTACCGGTTTGATATCGGGGGTCACCGCTTTTTCAGCAAGAACGAGGAAGTCACCCAGTGGTGGCGTAAGCGCTTGCCCGGTGCGTTCATCAAGGTGCCGCGGCTCTCCCGCATCTTTTATCGGGGGAAATACTTCGACTATCCGCTCAAGGCGAAGAACGCGCTGTTCGGGCTGGGCTTTTTCACCTGCGTTTCGTGCGTGCTCAGCTACATGTGGCGCAAATTGTTTCCGATCAAGCCGGAGAAATCCTTTGCCGATTGGGTGACGAATCGTTTCGGCGACAAGCTGTTCTCGATTTTTTTCAAGACCTACACGGAAAAGGTCTGGGGGATGTCGTGCAATGACCTGAGCGCCGACTGGGCAGCACAACGCATCAAGGGCCTGTCTCTTACCAGCGCCATCTTGAACGCCCTCTTGCCGCAAAAGCAGAAGCCCGGCGAAGCGCTGATCAAGACACTCATCGATGAATTTGAGTATCCGCGCTTTGGTCCGGGCATGATGTGGGAACAGACGGCGAAGGACATTCAGGGATTGGGCGGCGAGCTGCACCTGGGTCAGACGGTGACGAAGATTTCGCGGGCGGGCGAACGTGTGACGGCGGTGGCGACGATCGACCGCGACGGTGCCACGCAATCCTGGAAAGCCGATGCCTTCATTGTCTCGATGCCGCTGCGGGAATGCGTCCTAGCTTTTGATCCACCGTTGCCCGAGGCTGCCCGGGCCGCGGCTGCCCGGCTGCAGTACCGCGATTTCCTGACCGTCGCCTTGATGGTAAAAGGCGCGAACCTTTTTCCGGACAACTGGATCTACATCCATGACCCGAGCGTGAAGCTCGGACGCATTCAGAATTTCAACAATTGGAGTCCGGAAATGGTTCCGGAGCCTGACATGACGTGCCTGGGCCTCGAGTATTTTTGCTTCGAGGGCGACGGTCTGTGGACCATGTCCGACGCGGACCTGATCGAGTTGGGTAAGTCGGAATTGGAGACACTTGGTTTGGTCCGGGCGACCGACGTGGTGGACGGCAGCGTGGTGCGAATGGAAAAAGCGTATCCCGTGTATGGCCCGGGCTACCAGGAGGACGTCGATGCGATCCGCGTTGAAATTCAACGGCTGGAGAATTTTCAGGTCGCGGGCCGCAATGGCATGCACAAATACAACAACCAGGACCATTCGATGATGACGGCACTCCTCGCGGCGCGAAACATCATCGGCGCGAAATGGAATGTCTGGAATGTGAACACCGACGCGGAATATCACGAAGAGGGAGAGGCAGGTCATCAGGGCGGCCGGCTGGTCCCCGAGCGGCTTGATGCTGCTTCGTAAACCCGGTCGCCGCGCCATGAACACCTCGACCGCTGGCGCTATCGCTCCGCCACAAGCGGCGGCCGTGGCGAAGCTAAGGCCGGTCCTGGCCGTCGGATTGCTGACGATTGCCGGTACGTTGTTGCTCGAGATATGGCGCCCGTATTTTTATCTCACCGACGATAATTTCTCGGGCTATGTCCCGGGTGCCGTAGAGTTTTCGCGTAAACTTTGGACCGGCCAGTGGCCTTTTATCAACGATCACATCTTTGGCGGGAATTATAATCTCCTCGCCGATCCGGCTGGCTTGACCGTCTTTAGCCCGTGGCTGCTGATCTTCTCTTGGGTGGCTTTGACCCCTTATTATTACGCCTTGGCGGACATCGTCAGTCTCTGCAATTCGCTTGCCATCGCCTGTTCTTTTTGTTGGTCCGCCCTCTGGCTCAGGGAAAAATTCGACCTCGCCGCGCCCGACTGGTTGATCATCACGTTGAGTCTGAGTTACGCGTTTACGCCTTATAACTTCATCGTTGGAAGCTCGTGGATTGGATTTCTCAACGGCCAGGCGGCCTTCCCCCTAATTTTGGTGGGATTCTTTCATGCCTCCCATGTCCGCGGAATTTTGCTCCAGGCCGCCGGACTTTTCTACAGTCTCTTTGGGGGACACGCGCACACGTTCGTCATCCTTTGTTTGTTCTCGGGTGTCGTTTCCATCGTCGTGTCCGTTGGCCTGCGCACGCCCGGGCCCGCTCTGCGCTTGATTGCGGCCGCGGTTCTGCTCGGTGTGGTCACGTTACCGTTGCTGCTTCCCAGTTTGACGGGTTTTCAAGCTTCTCCCCGGGCCGCTGGTATTTCTGTGCTGGATGCCTCTCGCACTAGGATCCTGCCCGTCCCCTTGGCGACCTCGTATGTCCTCGGACCCATCTCGTCGATTTTCGCGGGCGGACTCTCGGGGCACGGGCATGATGTCGTTTTCAACCTCAGCATCGCCTTCGCGTTTGCGAACCTCGGCATCGTCTTTGGCTTGTTTTTTGTGCGCAAGCTGTCCGTGCTTTCCGTCGCCATGATCGTTTGCTTCCTGGCGGCAGCATTGCTCGTGATGCGCCCGGCGTGGCTCGCAGGATGGATGAGTCAGCTTCCGCTTCTGAAATCTCTGCAATGGCCGTTCCGAGAATTGTGGCTCATGCATTTTTCTGCCCACATATTCCTGCTCTTGAATTATCGCGCGGCCACTTCCTTTGTCCTCACCGTCGTAGCCTCGGTTTCCACGGTCGTTTTCTCGGGCGTGTTTTTTAACCTGGCCCCGACTTTTTACCTCTTTGATTTGGACCGGCAGTTGGTCCTTTCCGGCGAGGCGGATCGGTATTGGTCCAGCCTGGTCCGCGCTCATGGTTCGGAACCGCGGATCATCGTCGGTCTCGATCCGCGTTATCTTTATTTACTGCGCGATGAGATTCCTTTTTCTCTCCTTGGCACCTACGGTTTTGGTTCGCTCTACCAATTTGTTTCGCAAAGCGGGTACACCTTCACGGTGGCCCCCCGCAATCAAGGCAAAACCGGCCAGCCCCGCCCGTACGCTTTCCCGGGCGCATACCTGCCTCTCGATGCGCGAGCCATCTCGGAGGCGGACCCAGACCTGTGGCGGATTGACCTGGTAAGTCTCCGCCCGGCCGAATGGACAATCACGACCGGTGTCCGACAAAGACGCTTTCGCTTGACGCCGGAGACTCACGAGGTTGTTGAATTGAGGGTGATACCGATGCTTTCCGAGAAACCGGAGCCGTCCACCGCCAATCCGCCCTCTGCTTCTAAACCATGAAAGCAATCATTCTCTGCGGTGGTAAGGGTACACGGCTTCGCGAGGAGACGGAGTTTCGCCCGAAGCCCATGTTGCCGATCGGAGACCGGCCCATTCTTTGGCATATCATGAAGACGTATGCGGCGCACGGCGTCCGAGATTTTGTCCTGTGCCTGGGGTACAAAGGTGAAATGATTAAGGACTATTTTCGCAACTACCAGTGGGGGGCGAGCGATGTGACTCTCTCGTTGGGCGAGCGGGCGATTCCCGAGTTCCACGCCCGTCATGGCGAAGAGGATTGGACGGTTACGCTTGCGGATACCGGCCAAGAGACGCTCACCGCCGGCCGGCTCGCCGCGGTCGAAAAATATCTGGGAGCTGACGACGGTCCCTTTTTGATGACGTACGGCGACGGGGTCGGGGCGATCAATGTGTCGGAAGCCATCGCGTTTCACCGCATGCACGGCCAACTGGCGACCCTGACGGCGGTTCATCCTCCCGGTCGATTTGGCGAACTTGTGATGGAAGACAACTCCCAAGTAACGCAGTTCAACGAGAAGCCCCAGACGGAGGCGGGCTGGATCAACGGTGGCTATTTCGTCTTGTCGCGCGAGGTCTTTAGCTACCTGGGTGAGCATCCGGAAAGGACGATGTTTGAACATGAGCCGCTTCGTCGACTGGCGCGTGAGCGACAGTTGCGGGCTTTTCGGCACGCGGGTTTTTGGCAGCCGATGGATACATTCCAGGAATTCCAATTGCTCAACCAGCTCTGGGCTGATGGGGTTGCCCCCTGGAAAATCTGGTGACGATGGACGCTCCCGGATCGAATCGACTGGCGAATGGCTACCGAGGTGCCCGCGTGCTGGTCACCGGACATACCGGATTCAAAGGTGCCTGGCTTTGCGAATGGCTGCTGGCGCTGGGAGCCGACGTCCATGGACTTGCGCTGGCACCGGATTCCAACCCCGCATTGTTTGATCGGCTGGGTCTCGCTTCCCGGATGCACCACCGACTGGCGGACGTGCGCGATTTGATGGCCGTCCAGAACATCGTGAATGAGGTGCGTCCAGATTTCGTTTTTCATCTCGCGGCGCAGGCGCTGGTGCGGCAGAGTTACCGTGAACCGGTCGAAACATTCGACACCAACCTCATGGGGACGGTGCACCTTTTGGAGGCCCTGCGCCAGTCTGGCGCGCCTGTGACGGCGGTGTGCGTGACGACCGACAAGTGCTACGAGAATTGCGCTGAGCAGCGCGCGTTTCGCGAATCGGATCCGCTGGGTGGTCACGATCCCTATAGCGCGAGCAAAGCGGCCGGCGAAATCGCCATTGCGGCCTACCGCGATTCGTTTTTCAGCGCGCCGGATTCCCCCGTGCGCGTGGCGTCGGCGCGCGCGGGCAATGTCATTGGCGGCGGCGATTGGGCTGAGGATCGCATCGTACCCGATTGCATGCGCGCCCTGGCCGCGGGGCTGCCGATCGCAGTGCGAAATCCGTCGGCTACTCGACCCTGGCAGCATGTGCTAGAACCACTTTCCGGTTATCTCTGGCTGGCCGCCCGCTTGCGCGAGGAGCGATCTCTGGCCGGAGCGTATAATTTCGGGCCGACGCCTGAGTCGAACCAAACGGTGCGCGTGCTGGTGGAGGAAATTCTCCGGCATCGGCCGGGTGCATGGTGTGATGCCTCCGAGCCCGGCGCGGTGTACGAGGCAAAGTTCTTGAGCCTGGACATTGGCAAAGCGGCGCAACTTCTGCAGTGGCATCCGGTCTGGGATTTTGCGCGCGGCGTGGCGGAAACCACCAGATGGTACGCCGATGCCTCGGTCGAAAATGCAGTCCTACTGACGACCGACCAAATTCGTTCCTATACCCGCGATGCGCGCGCCGCCGGCCGGGAGTGGGCGGCTTGATTTCCCCGCCATGAAACGCACCGTCGAAGAGCTAAAAGCTGAAATTCTGCGCCTGACGCGCGAATATTCCGCGAGCGTGCACGGGGCGAATCGTCCGGCCGACGATGCCCGCCCGCCGAAATTTGTGGCGGGCGAAACGACCGTGCCGTACGCCGGCCGCGTCTTCACCGAGGATGAAGTTGCCGCGGCGGTGTCCTCCACGCTCGATTTTTGGCTGACCCTCGGCCCCGAAGGCGAGGCCCTCGAAGCAGAGCTGGCTATGATGCTGGGCGTGCGTCGCTCGATCCTGTGCAATTCCGGCTCGAGCGCCAACCTCCTTGCCCTCAGCGCGCTGACCAGCCAAAAACTGGAAGCTGATCGTCGGCTTCTTCCTGGCGATGAGGTCATCACCTGTGCGGCGGGCTTTCCGACGACCGTCTCGCCCATTGTGCAATGCGGGGCCGTACCGGTGTTTCTCGACAACGATCCGCTCACCGGCAACGCCGACCTGAGCTTGCTCGAGGCAGCATTTGTCCCGGGAAAAACCAAGGCTGTCATGATCGCCCATGCGCTGGGCAACCCTTTCGATCTGTCCGCCGCCACGGAATTTTGCCGGCGCCATGAAATTTGGCTGATCGAGGACAATTGCGACGCTCTTGGCTCAACCTACACGCTGCCACCGGGCCATGCCCTGAACAAGACCGATGCCCCGCTAACGAAATGGACGGGTACGTTCGGAACCTTGTCGACGCAGTCGTTCTATCCGCCGCATCACCTTACGCTCGGCGAGGGCGGCGCGGTGAATATTGCTGGGTCCATGATCTTCAAGACCATTGTTGAGAGCTTGCGGGACTGGGGTCGCGACTGCTGGTGCGCGTCGGGCAAGGACAACACCTGCAACAAGCGTTTTGGCTGGCAACTCGGCGAGCTGCCCGAGGGCTACGACCACAAGTACATCTACAGCCATTTCGGTTACAATTTGAAGCCGCTCGACATCCAGGCCGCGATCGGGCGTCGGCAATTGCAGCGGCTGCCGGCGTTTGTCGCCGCCCGCAAACACAACTGGGAGTATTTGCGCCGTGGTCTCGCCGATTTGGACGAGGATTTTGAATTCACCCGACCTACCCATGCAATGTCGTGGTCCGCCGATGCGGGATTCTCCTGGGATGCCAGCGGCGTGCAGGTGGAATGCAGTTGGTTCGGTTTCATGATGCTGGTTCGTCCTGGCGCGGCCTTCACCCGCACGGAATTGGGGCGTCATCTCGATGCTGTGAAGATTGGAAACCGAAACTTTTTCGGCGGCAACCTGACGAAGCAGCCGCTCTTTGTGCAGCTTCGGAAGGATCGCGGCGATTCGGCGTATCGGATTGTGTCGCGTGACGGAAAGCTGCCGGGCGCCGATCGAATCATGAACGACGCGATTTTTGTCGGAGTTTATCCCGGCCTCACCACCGGAATGCTCGATTACATGATTGAATCCATCCATGCCTTCGTTAGCGCGCGCCGATGATTGCGACCGGCATAGTGGCCCGACCGGCCGGCTTGATCTCAAAGTCTGGAGTCTAGAAGCGTCGCTTTGAAAATGAATGCACTGGCCGACGATCTGGACCATGTCCTTGAGCATACGGCGAGTGGCGTCTGGGAGGCGCTGCGCGGCCAGCAAATCTTTCTGACGGGTGGCACAGGTTTTTTCGGTCGCTGGCTCCTCGAGAGTTTTGCTTGGGCAAACGCGCGACTCGGTCTTGGTGCACACTGCGTGGTGCTCTCCCGTGACCCCGCCGCGTTTGTCCGCGGGGCCCCACATCTGGCCGACGATGCCGGGATTTTTTGGGTGACGGGAGACGTTCGGGCATTCAATTCGAGCGACGTGTTAAAACAGCTGGGTGACCGAGCATCTCTCGAGTTTCCGTTCGTGATTCATGCGGCCACCGAATCCGCCTCGAAGATAAATGAGAAGTCACCCCTCACGATGTTCGACACCTGCGTGCTCGGCACCCGCAACGTGCTTGAATTTGCGGCCAGTAGTGGTGCGCGACGTTTTCTGTTCACCAGTTCGGGTGCCGTCTATGGACCGCAACCGTCGGATCTGACCTACCTCCCCGAAGACTACTGCGGCGGTCCGGACCCGCTGGCCGTTTCATCGGCCTACGCGGAAGGCAAACGCGCGGCCGAGCATCTCTGCGCGCAATGGCATCGGCTTCACCCGAAGATTGAGCCGGTCATCGCCCGGTGCTTTGCCTTCTCCGGGCCTCATCTTCCGCTCGACGCCCATTTCGCGGTGGGAAATTTTCTGCGCGACGCCCTTCGCGGCGGACCCATCAGGGTGTTGGGCGACGGTACCCCATTTCGCTCGTACCTCTATGCGGCGGATTTGGCGGTTTGGCTTTGGACCCTGCTCACTCGCGCTCCGGCCCTGCGGGCAATCAACGTGGGGTCCATGGACGGCAGGACGATTTCTGAAATTGCCCGCACGGTGGCCAGAATTGGGAATTCGAATCTCAACGTGGAGATTGCAGCCGTCGCGTCCGCGGGATCGAGACCGAGCCGCTACGTCCCCGAGACTTCCTTTGCCCGCCAAGAATTGGGACTGGATAGTTGGGTGGATTTAGAACATCAAATCAGTAGAATGATGACATTTTGTCGAAGAGCAGGCGCGTGAATTGCTATTTCAAGGCCATCATACATCCCCCAACCGGAGTATTCCCATGCAAAGACTTGAAATAAAGATCGGCGATCGAATCGTCGGCGACGGCCATCCCTGCTTCGTCATCGGGGAGATCGGGATCAACCACAATGGGAGCTTGGAACTCGCCCAAAGCTTGATCGCGCTCGCCAAGAATGCCGGCTGCGAGGCGGTTAAGTTTCAGAAGCGAACGGTCGACGTGGTCTATACCGCTGCTGAACTTGCCAAGGCGCGGGAAAATCCGTTTGGAGAGACCAATGGTGACCTCAAGCGCGGGTTGGAATTCGGAGCGGAGCAATATCGTGAAATCGAATCGTTCTGCCGGGATCTGGGCATCATGTGGTTTGCATCGCCGTGGGACGAGGCGTCCGTCGACTTTATCGCGCAGTTTCCCGTTCCCGCGTACAAGATTGCCTCCGCTTCACTCACGGACGACGCGTTAATTCGCCACACACGTAAGCAGGGAAAGCCGATTTTACTTTCGACCGGGATGAGTACTAACGAGGAGGTCGATCACGCCGTTGAGATTCTGGGCAAAGAGAATTTAATTCTGCTGCACACTTGCAGCGCTTATCCGTCGAACTACCCCGAACTAAATCTTCGGCAGATCCCAGAGCTGCGGAAACGCTACGGAGTTTTGGTGGGATATTCGGGCCACGAGACCGGCCTGCCGGCATCCGTCGCTGCGGTCTCGCTTGGCGCCTGCGTGTTGGAGCGACATATCACCGTCGACCGGGCCATGTGGGGTTCGGATCACGCCGCTTCACTTGGCCCAAGCGGCATTAGTCAGCTCATTCGAGACATTCGCATCGTTGAGTCGTCGATGGGCGACGGAGTGAAGCGCGTTCAAGAACGTGAAATTCCCGTAATGGAGAAACTTCGCCGTGTCGGAAGGAAGTAATCCGCCGCGCATCAAGGCGGTCGCGCTCGACGTCGATGGTGTTCTGACGGATGGCACGTTTTGGTGGGGGATGGACGGTCGTGAAGAGAAGCGTTTTTCCTTTCGTGACGTCATGGGGATCTCCCGTGCCTCCCGCCAAGGCGTCATCTTCGCTTTGATTTCTGGAGAGAAGAATCAATTGATTGATCGTTACGCGGCGAAGATGTCCATTCGGCACGTCTGGCAGGGGTGCCAGGACAAGGCCGCGGCACTACGGGAATTTGCCGCCGCCGCCCATATCGAATTGGAAGAGATTTGTTTCATCGGCGATGACGTGAACGACGTCGCCGCGATGCAATTGGCGGGCTTTTCGGCATCCCCCGCCGATGGTCATCAATCCGCCCGGTCCGCAGCCAAAATGGTTAGTCAGTTTTCCGGTGGAAAGGGTGCCGTGCGTGAAGTGCTGGACAACATTTTTCTCAACCGATGAAGCTTTCCGACTACGTGATGGAATTCGTAGAAAGACAAGGAGTGAGGCACATCTTCATGCTGCCCGGAGGGGGGGCGATGCATTTGAACGATTCACTTGGCGCGGCGGGCAAGATCCAGTTTGTTGCGAATTTGCACGAGCAAGCCAGCGCGATGGCGGCGGAGACTTATGCGAAAGCAACGGGCGGCCTGGGCGTGGCGCTGGTCACGAGTGGTCCCGGCGGTACCAATACCATTACCGGCGTCGCTGGCGCGTGGCTAGACTCGACCCCGTGCTTGTTTCTCTCGGGACAGGCCAAGCGCCCGGACCTCAAGGGTGATTCCGGGGTCCGGCAAATGGGAGCGCAGGAGGTGGACATCGTCTCCATTGTTAAACCGATTACGAAGGATGCCGTGCTGCTGCTCGACCCACAGGACATCCGCTACGAACTCGAGCGTCTCGTGCATCTGGCGCAAAGCGGACGTCCAGGACCGGTCTGGCTGGATATTCCGTTAGACGTCCAGGCGGTTCAGATTGAGCCGGAAACACTGCGCGGTTTTCAGCCCGAGCCGCCGAGGATTGCGCCGAGCCTCCGCGCCGACGTCGCGCGCGCGATAGAGTGCCTGCGCGCCGCTGAGCGGCCGGTGATTCTGCTTGGGAACGGCGTGCGACTGGCGCGCGCACAGGAAGATTTTCTGGCGCTCGTTGAGGCCGCCCGAGTCCCGATTCTCGCGACATGGCTGGCGGTCGATCTTCTGCCGTACGATCATCCCTGCTTCGTGGGCCGACCCGGTGTGGTCGCGCCGCGCGGGTGCAATTTCACGCTGCAGAATTGCGATTTTCTTCTCGCCATTGGCGCGCGCTTGGATTTCTCGATCACCGGCTATGCGTTGCCCAATCTGGCCCGGGCTGCGCGGAAAGTTGTCGTGGATGTGGATCCCGCCGAGTTGGCCAAACTGGCGAAGTTCAGCGATTTGCCCGTTTGCGCTGACGCCGGTGATTTCCTTCGCGAAATGCGGGATCAACTCAAGAATGTGAGTCTGCCGGCGTGGGCTGAATGGTGGAGCCGCTGTCGTAATTGGAAGGAGTCCTTTCCGGTCGTTCGGCCTGAACATCGGGATCCAAACACACCGGTCAGCACCTACTATCTCGCGGAGATTCTTTCGGAAGAATTGCGTGAGGGTGATTCGATCATCTCGGGCAGCTCGGGCGCGGGGATCGAAATCTTTCAACTCGCGCTTCGTCTCAAACGAGGACAGCGGTTGTTCCATACCACCGCGCTCGGCGCGATGGGCTACGGCCTACCCGCCGCCATCGGTGCGAGCGTCGCGCGGGATGGTGGCGAGACCATCTGCGTGGATGGCGACGGCGGCTTTCAGCTCAACATTCAGGAGCTGGAGACTGTCCGGAGGCTTCGGTTGCCAATCAAATTCTTCATTCTGAACAATGACGGCTATTCGTCGATTCGTACCTCGCAGCAGCGCTGGTTTGGGCGGCAGATGGCGGCCGATTCCCACAGTGGGTTGACCTTGCCGGGTCTGGGCGCCCTCGCTTCCGCTTATGGACTGCCGACCGTGCGCATCGAGACGCAGCAGGATCTCCGCGCCCAGATCCGGGCCGTCCTGGATCGTGAGGGGCCGGTGGTTTGCGACGTCGTTTCGCGCAGCGACGAGGCGCGTGTGCCGAGTCTATCTTCGTTCCAACGGAAGGACGGATCGATGGTGTCGAAGCCGCTCGAGGACTTGGCGCCTTTCTTATCGCGGGAGGAATTCCGCGCAAACATGCTTATCCCTCCGCTGGAGGAGTCATGCGAATAGCGATCATGCAGGGCCGTCTGCTGCCACCGGTAAACGATCGGATTCAGGCGTTCCCCGTCGATCGCTGGCGGGAGGAATTTACTCGCGCCGCCGAAGCCGGGCTCGCCGGAATCGAGTGGATATACGAGGTGGCCGGTGAAGGGCAAAATCCCCTCGCCACTGACGCCGGCATCGCCGAGATGCGATTATTAGCCACGCGGCACGGTATCGCCGTCGATTCCCTCTGCGCGGATTGGTTCATTGATCGACCGCTGCTGCGCACCACAGATTTGGAACGAGTCGAGCGCGAGCAGAAATTGGCATGGCTGACTCGTCGGGCTGCGGCCGCAGGCATCCGCCATGTCGTACTGCCCTTTGTCGATGCATCGGCCATTCGTGATGAGCGGGAACAAACGCAAGTGATCGAAGTCCTTCGCGCGGCGCTGGTCGTCGCCGAGGAAACGGGCGTGGAGTTGCACTTGGAAACTGCGCTCGGCCCGCGTGAATTCGCGGCAATGTTGGGCCGCCTTCGCCATCCGCTGCTCCGGGTAAACTACGATAGCGGCAATAGCGCATCGTTGGGCTACGACCCCAGCGAGGAGTTCGCTGCGTACGGTGAGCGGCTCGGCAGCGTGCACATCAAGGATCGCCTGCGCGGCGGTGGGACCGTCCCACTGCGCACGGGAAACGCGAATTTCGCAGGGGTTCGCGCCGGATTGAAAGCACGAAATTACGCCGGTCTCTTCACCCTCCAAGTGGCGCGCGGCGAGAGCGGAGACGAACTGGCCTGGGCGCGAAAAAATCGCACGTTTGCGGAGGAGTTGCTCGCATGAAAGCGCTCTTCGTGGGTCTGGGTGGAATCGGTCAGCGGCACCTTCGCAATCTTCGCGCCTTGTGCGGCGACGACGTCGAGGTCATCGCGTACCGCGTCCGCCGGCAGCAATTGGTTCTCACTGATCGGCTCCAGATTGAGACCGGCGCCGATCTCGAGTCTAAATACCGGGTGACGGTTTGCGACGATCTCGAGGCGGCGCTCCGGCAGCGCCCCGATGTCGCTTTCGTCTGTAACCCGAGCAGCCTGCACCTCGAAACGGCCCTGGCTGCTGCGCAGGCGAGGTGTCATCTCTTTATCGAGAAGCCGTTGTCCGACCGACTGGAGCAAGTTGATGAGTTGATCGATTTGGTGAAGCGCCAGGGCCGGGTCGGCTTCGTCGGCTACCAACTGCGCTTTCACCCGTGCTTTCTACGCCTGCAGAAATGGCTGCGCAGCAAAGCCATGGGGCGCGTTCTCGCCGTACGTGCCGAGGTCGGAGAATATCTGCCCAACTGGCATCCTTATGAGGACTACCGACAAATGTATGCGGCTCGTCGGGAACTGGGAGGCGGCGTAGTCCTCTCGCAAATTCACGAACTGGATTACCTCTACGCGCTGTTTGGGCTGCCCCGAAAAATGTTCGCCGTGGGCGGACAACTCAGCAGCCTGGAGGTCGATGTCGAGGACGTGGTGAGCATACTGATGGAATGCGTCGGTGAAAACGGCGCAGGCTTCCCCGTGCATCTGCACCAGGATTACGTGCAGCGGCCGCCGGGTCGCTCGTGTCAGGTCGTAGGCGATACGGGTAAGGCGATCATCGATTTCGGCGCCCTGAGCGCGCGACGGTGGGACGAGACGGGGGCGTTGGTCGAATCCGAAGACTTTACCGGTCTGGAACGCAACGAGCTCTTCCTGGCGGAGATGAAACATTTTCTGGCCTGCCTCGCGGGGGATGAAACTCCGCTGGTCAGTTTGCGTGACGGCGCGCAGAGTCTGCGGATGGCCCTCGCCGCGAAAGGATCACTTGCCTCGGGCGAAATGGTCACGCTCTCATGAATTCATCGACGACGAGGTTGTTTGATTTGGACGGACGAGTGGCCGTGATTACGGGCGGAGCTGGTTTGCTCGGCCGGCGACATGCCGCGGCTATCGCAGGAGCTGGCGGTATCCCAGTCCTTGCGGACATCTGTTCGTTGGAATCTGACCGCCTGCACACCGAGCTGGGCTCCGCAGCGTGCTCGATCAAAGCAGATATTACCGTGGCCGCGGACGTGGAGAGACTTCGCGACGAAGTTATCCGACGATTCGGTCGCCTGGATATTCTTATCAACAATGCCGCCAATAATCCGAAGGTAGAGACGCCCGGCGATCTGGCGCGGTCGCGCTTTGAGCAGTTTTCGCTCGCGCAATGGGAGGCGGACCTTCGCGTGGGCCTGACCGGTGCGTTCCTTTGCAGCCAAATCCTCGGTGCGGAAATGGCGCGGCGGCGCCGGGGAGTGATTCTCAACATCGCTTCCGACCTTGCGCTCATTGCGCCCGACCAGCGGCTCTATCGGAAGGACGGAATTCCGGATGCCGAGCAGCCGGTCAAGCCAGTTTCTTACTCGGTGGTCAAGACAGGTTTGATCGGTCTGACCCGTTATCTGGCTACCTATTGGGCCGAGGCCGGGGTTCGCGTGAATGCGCTTTCGCCCGGGGGCGTTTACAACGGGCAGGACGACGAATTTGTCCGCCGACTTGAGCAGCACATCCCGCTCGGACGAATGGCGGGAATCGATGACTATGCCGGCGCGCTGCTTTTCCTTTGCTCGGATGCATCCGCCTATATGACTGGCACCAACGTCGTGGTGGATGGCGGCCGAACCTGCTGGTGAATTTTATGAATCAAACTTCCCTCCGTGCCGAGTTGCGCGAACTTTTGCAAGAAGATGTTGGTGCCGCAAAGTTGCGCGCGCAGAGAGCCTATGACCGGCAGGCGGACTCGCACGGGAAGGCGATTGTGCTTTTTGGCGCCGGTGGACTTGGCCGCAAAACCTTGCGCGGCCTGCGCGCCATTGGCCAGGAGCCCTTGGTCTTTTGCGACAGCAATTCGGCGAATCAGGGACGTCAAATCGATGGTCTGGACGTAGTCACGCCGGCGGAGGCCGCCCGGAAATTTGGTGATCGCGCCGTCTTTCTGGTGACAATCTGGGGTGGTCGCGCCACCGACACGATGCCGGTGCGATGCCAGCAGTTGCGCGATTTGGGCTGCAAGTTCGTCATGCCATTTGGTTTTCTTTTCTGGAAATACCCAGACACCTTCCTGCCGCACTACCCGATGGACCTTCCGCACAAGGTGCTGGAGGCGCGGGACGATGTATTGCGCGCATTTGACCTTTGGGAGGACGACGCCTCCCGGAATGAGTATCTCGCGCAGATTCGCTGGCGACTTCACCTCGATTTCGGCGCGCTGCCGAAGCCGGTGGAACACGAAATTTACTTTCCCGACGATCTCCTGCAGCTTTCGGCCAAGGAGTCATTTGTCGATTGTGGAGCCTTCGATGGCGATACCATTGAGAGCTTTCTTCGTCGCCAGGGCGAAAAGTTTGCTTCGATCAACGCCTTCGAACCCGACCCGACAAATTTCGCGAAGCTTGCCGCGTATCGTGGGCAACTGCCCGGTTCAACTCGGGACAAGATCAGTGTCCACGCGTGTGCGGTCGGCGCGCGGTCTGAGAAGGTTCGATTCGACGCTACTGGGACGGAAGCTTCGGTGATGGGAGTCGGGAATCTCGAGCTCGATTGTGTGGCGCTCGATAAGGTGCCTGCCGTCGCGCGCGCGACTTGGCTGAAGATGGATATCGAGGGAGCCGAGCCTCAAGCGCTCTTGGGCGCGCGCAATCTAATCAAGGGCAACACTCCGTTGCTGGCGGTTTGCGTCTATCACAAGCAGGAACACGTCTGGGAGATTCCGCTCATCGCCAGCGAGATCTCGCCCGGTTATGCCTCGCATCTCCGGCCGCATCTTCTCGAGGGCTGGGACCTCGTCTATTACGGCGTTCCGCGTCAACGTCACTCATGAACTCGACGACCCCTCGCTCATGCCCGGTCTGCGGCGCAGGGGAGAAACGCATCCTGTTCAGTCAGGTCTTTGATGCGCTTTCCGAAGGAAGTCTCAGCGCGGGTTACGACGTCGTAATCTGCCAGCACTGCGGCTTTGCCTTTGCGGATCGTGTTCCCGAGCAGTCCGTCTTCGATCGCTACTATGCGGAGATGTCGAAATACGAATACGAGCAGCGCGGCGGCGAGGAATCGGCTGCCGATCTGGCCCGCTTTGAAGCCATCGCGGAGGAAGTGCGGCCGTTCGTCTCATCGCCGGATGCTCGCATTCTCGACCTCGGCTGCTCGAACGGGCGCTTGTTGGCCATTCTTCGGCAAAAGGGCTTCCCCAATGTCTCGGGACTCGACCCGTCTCCGGCCTGCGCGCGGGACGCACATGAACTGTACGGCGTAAACGTTTCAACGGGGACGCTGATGAAGAACGATCTGTCGGCCGAACCGTATGATTTGATATTGATGATCGGCGTGCTTGAACACATTCGTGATCTCGACGACGCCATCAAGAAGGTGGCGGGTATGCTCAGCCCGCGCGGTCGAATCCTGTTCGAGGTGCCGGATGCCACGGGCTTTCCTGATTGGCCCGACGCCCCCTATCAGCAGTTCAGCACGGAGCATGTCTGTTTCTTTAGCGCCACCTCGCTTCGCAATCTAATGCACCGGCACGGTTTTTCACTCGTCAACGACCACACACTGTCACGGAATCAAAGCGTCTCGACGGTCATGCCGGTGGTCAGCAGCATCTACGAGAAGTCCGAACGGGCGACACCCGCATTGGAAAGGGATGAGAAGACGGGGAAGGCTCTCCTCCGCTACATTTCTCAATCGGAGATGGTCGAGACGCGCGTCCAGCAAATCATCGCGGAGATCGCCACATCCAAGCGGGAGATACTCGTTTGGGGCGTGGGGACCCACACGCAGCGGCTCATGAAGACCAGCCGTTTGCCTGAAGCGAGCATCGTCGGATTCATCGATTCGAACTCCAATTATCAATCCCGAACGCTTCATGGCATCCAGATCATCTCGCCCGACGCTCTGCTGGATCGCCGCGAACCGATATTGGTCTCGTCGCGCGCCTTCCAAGATGAAATCTGCACCCAAATTCGCACTCAACTCAAATGCCCGAACGAGGTCATTTTGCTCTATAAAGTTTGAGCCGGTGAAATCGATTGGGCGAAGTACACCCGATTCCAACTTCCGCAGTCCGCCGAAAGCGGCCTATCATCATTCATCATGAAGACCATCAGTGTCGTGACCGGCTGCTATAACGAGGAGGAGAACGTCGAGGAACTGGCCCGGCAGGTGAACGACGTGTTTGCTGCGCTTCCGCAATACTCCTACGAGCTGATCTTCGTTGATAACGCGTCGACCGACGGAACCGTTGAAGTGTTGAAACGTATGGCCGCGGCCGATCAGCGGGTAAAAATCATCGTCAACGCCCGTAATTTTGGGCCGATTCGTTCCGGTTACCACGCTGTCCTGCAAGGGAGCGGAGATGCCACCATCGCGCTCGCGTCGGACTTGCAGGATCCCCCGTCTCTTCTCAAGGAATTTCTCGCGAAGTGGGAGGAAGGATACAAAATCGTTCTTGGAATCAAGCAGGAGAGCGAGGAATCGCGGATCATTTTTTCAATCCGCAAGCTCTACTATCGGATTGTGGGCCGCTTGGCGAATGTTGAGATGAACGTGAACAGCACAGGGTTTGGGCTATACGACTTGATGGTCATCAAGATCTTGAGGAAGCTCGAGGATCCCTATCCTTATTTGCGCGGTCTGATTTGTGAAATCGGTTTTGAAAGCGCGAAGGTCTATTTCACCCAACCAAAACGGCTTCGCGGTCGCACTAAGAACAACTTCTATATTCTCTTCGATCTCGCGATGCTGGGAATTACTGAACACTCCAAGGTCCCGCTGCGACTTGCCTCCATGTCCGGGTTTGTGGCTTCCCTCCTCAGCTTTTTAGCGGGCTTGTTTTACCTGCTCTACAAGCTTTTTTTCTGGAACGAATTCTCGGTGGGCATCGCACCTGTGGTCATCGGCCTGTTCTTCTTCATCTCAGTGCAGCTGTTTTTCATCGGAATTCTCGGAGAGTATATTGGATCGATTCAGACCAAGGTTCTCCGACGACCTCTCGTGGTGGAAAAAGAGCGGATCAATTTCTGATGACGCGATGCGAGGTGGCGGATTTGAAAAATTATTGCAGATATCATTAGGGTAGAAATTATGAAACTTATTAATCGCATTAAGGATCGTTTGATTTCCCTCGGCCCCAAGCATCCGGCGCTGCAGCTAGCCCTAAAAGTTCAGGGGCGAACGCGGGGTCACCAAGTGGATTTCCACGACGGAAAGATCACCATCTCCGCAAAGGGGCAGTCCGTGACTATCCTTGAAACCGACTATCTGCATGTGCCGCTGATGTCGAAATCACTGGCACCATACTTTGCGGATTTTGAAGCTGAGAAAGTAAACGGCGGCGAGAGACTCGATTTTACGGGGCCGGCGGTTCATAAATATAGGGCCACCGGTCTTGAATTCGCCTTCCCCGGGGTACCGGAGGACGATTCCATGGCGGCCTATCTGCATGGATTCAAGCCTTCGGAGGGAAACGTGGTGTGGGACATCGGTGCCCACGCCGGCATGACTACGTATGCGTTTTCCCAAATGGTCGGGGCGACTGGACACGTCTATGCATTTGAGCCCGATGACCTGAATCGGCGCTATCTCTCGGAAAATCTTCAGCGGCTTAACGTCAAGAACGTGACGATTGTTGATTGGGCGGTCGATAAGACAACCGGCAAGGCGAACTTCAGCATGGATGGCTCCATGACGTCAGGATTGGTGGAATGCAACCGTTGGAGCGATGCCAGTCATGTCCGGGAGGTGGAGGTAGTTTCGCTCGAGGACTGCTTCAATCGCCTTGGCCGTGCGGTCGATTTCGTCAAAGCAGACATTGAGGGAGCGGAGGTGGGATTTGTTGAGGGGGCGCTGGATTTCCTCAAGACCCATCCGATTCACTTCGCGTTCGAATCGATGCACTGGGTGCCCGGTGGATCGTTTTCGTGCTACGAACTTGAGAGGCTTTTTGCTTCGGTCGGCTACAAAGTCGAGTCATCAGATCGGTACGGATATATGTTTACGTGGGCGTCGCCTCCGAAATCCTGAATTCGTGGCGGATTGCAACTGCCTTGCCGGAGGCAAGTTCACGGGATTAATTCGCCCGGATTACCCCTGTCCTGTGCTCACCGGTCGTACAGCGGAGTTGACCAGTGGGAACCAATGCGGGTCGCAGTCGCCGGACCGCTAATCGACCCGCTGGAAAAGGAGGAAGTCGTCGGTTTGGGCGAAGTCGGCTTTCCAAATGATTCGTCCGCGAAAAATTCGAGTGATCATGTATCCAGGCACCGAATTCATTCCAAGCAGGAGCGCCTTTTTCTTGGCGTTGACGAGGAGATATTCCGGCCGGCCGGCGACCAGCGCTTCGAGGTTGAATTGATCCTCGTTCCCGGTTGACCAAATCCAGAACGCGCCCGGCAATTGATTCTTGAAGTTGGCGAAAATGTTCCGCTTGAAATACGGCTGAACGGAAAAAGAATGAATATCGGGGGCGTTGATGGTCCTCTGATCGATCTGCTCGAGTTTGATATACTCCGCGGCCTCGAGGCTGCCGGAATAGGGAAGCTGATAGTCATGCCAGCCAGCCACGAGGGTCTCGCGAATTTGCAGGACGGAGAAAATCGCCAGCGCTCCGAGTGCGAGACCACGTGCCTGGAGCGGCGTGAGCCAGGGGAGCGACCGAACATGCGCGGCGGGGGCTTCGTCGAGGGCCAGCCAAACCGCGAACAAGAGGAAGATGGTCAAGGTGCCGGTGTGCCAGACCGCGAAGTAGCGGAACGACATCAACAGAAGCGGCAAGAGAAGTCCCAACAGGCAGAGAGCCAGTTTGCGCTGAACATAGAGCAGGGGCGCCAGTGCCAGGAGAAACACGAAGGCGAGCCCCCAGGGGAGACTGAAAGCCTCCGCCATTGCATTCAAGAAAATGAGGGCGGCCAGGCTCAGTTCATAGGGATCGCGGAGGAGAAGGTCCTTGGGCGGCCACAGCTGCCAGATGATGAAGAGAAAATTGATCGATTGGATGGCGAGCCAAGTCACGCGAGTGCGAAACGCGACCGGCTTCCCTGCTTTCGCATCCCTCGCCAGCACTCCCGCCTCAAACAGCCAAAGCGCGCCCGCCATCAAGGTGGCGTGCAGGCTGATGTGGGCGAGCAGCAGGACACAAAGCGCAAACGCCCAGTATTTGTCTGCTCGCTGGCGGTAGAAAATCGCCGTCGCAAAGAGAAGTGGCGCAAGCAGGCAATAGCTCCGCGCCACGATGGCGTACTGATACGCGAGGAAATAGGTGAACGGCAGAAGCGCCTTGAGCCAAAGCGGGAACGGCGAGAAACGAACCAGCAGGAAGACGCCCGCGAAGGCGCACAGCCCGCCCACGACATTCAGCGCGAAATACGGCATCCCCAGTTTCGCCGGGATGACCAGAAGCAGGTGCCACAGCCCCGGTGTGCCCTCGTAGCGCAAATACTTGAAGAGAAGGTCTGGAATCGACGCGTCGCGCGCGAGCAGCCACGCCTGTGCCTCATCAGTCCATGGCTCATGCTCGGGCAGGACGACTATGATCCAGACGGCGTACGCGAGCAGGATTGCCCAAGGTGCCAGTCGGACGAGTTCCTCCCGCCGGTTTGGCTGCGTCGACGCGGTCTTCATGGGTGGACCGGTCGCGAGGATCCGACGTGAGCCTCCTATGCCGCCGGAATCATCCCGGTCTTCCGCGCGTAGTTGAAAAGACCGCCGGCGTCGATGACGGGGCGGACTTCGCCGAGCGGGCGAAGTTGGATGGTGCGTCCGCCAACGGTGAGCGTATCGGTTTCAAAATCGAGGGTGGCCTCGTCGCCGGTCTTCACAAACCCCGCCAGGGGCTCGGGCGTTTCGTACGGATAGAGTTCACCGGTCGCCACGCAATTCCGGAAAAATATCCGCGCGTAGCTATCGGCAATGACGGCCTTCACGCCGCTCGCTCCCAACGCGATGGGCGCATGCTCGCGCGAGCTGCCGCAACCAAAGTTCCGCCCGCCAATGATGATGCGGTATTTGGACTTCGTGGCCGCCGGCTCCAGGAAACGCACCGGGTACTTGTCCTCCGGCAGTCCGACCATCGCGTAGCTCCCAAGCTTCTCGTACTCCGACGCAATCGTGGGCACGAGCGTCAAATATTCCGCCGGGATGATCTGATCGGTTTCGATGTTGTCGCCCACCACAATCACGGGAGTCGAAATGGAATCGGACATGGTAAACTTGTTTAGTTGCCTTTCGGAGTGGCTTCGGGGTCGACCGAGGGCGCGGCCGAGGGCAGCTCCTCCTGGGTGGACGGCGGCAGGGTTGAGCGCCGCACGCCGCCTGGTCGCGGCAGCGGGCCGAGGTCAGTGGGCGACGGCGCCTCGGGTTGCTCCTGCGCCATCAATTCTTGCGACGTCAGCGCGGCCATGTCCTCGGTGGCGACGTAACCGGTCTGCTGGTCCTTCAATCGAACCTGACTGTAGCCAAACCCGCGTTTGAGGAGCGTGAGGATCGTGCCTTGTTCGAGGCTCTGGCTTGGGCCGCCGGGCTGCTGGGGACCGTACCGATAAAAGGGCGTGCGCGGCGTCGTGACCTTAAATTGGTCGCTGGGGGCGACGGGGCTGGCCGGCGGCGTGGCGGTGACCGGGGCCGGGGTTGGGGTGAGCGTGACCGATGGTTTCGATTTCTTGGCCGGCACCGGTTCGGGCGACGGGGCGGGCGGGGGCGGCGCCGGAGCCGCGCACGCGGCCAGCGTGAGCGAGATGGCCGCCGCGAGCACGCAGCGGCCGGTAAAGCGGGCAGACAGGCGAATCATCGTCAGAGAAATTCGCGAGGGTCGGTGATTTTGCCGGTGAGCGCTGACGCCGCCACGGTGTAGGGGCTGGCCAGAAACACTTCCGATTGCTTGTTGCCCATGCGACCCGGGAAATTCCGATTCGTCGCGCTGATGCATTTCATCGGCGTATTCAGCCGGCCAAACGTGTCGCCCGGCCCGCCGAGACACGCTGCGCACGAGGCGTTCTCCGTGAGTTGCACGCCCGCGCTTTCAAGGACGCTCCACACGCTCTCGCCACCCATCTGCAACTTGTGGAGATCGTCCACGACCTGAGGCGTCGCGGGCACGCCAAAGGTATCGAGCTTCAGCTTGCGGCCGCGGACGACCTCGGCAAACGCGAGGAAGTCGCTGGTCTTGCCCCCGGTGCAGGAGCCAATGTAGGCGCGGTCGAGCCCGATGTGGCCCAGCGTCTTGGCGGGCGCCCGATTTCCGGGATTCGGATGCATCGCCACGGTGGGTTCCAGCGCGGAAAGGTCAATGACCTGATCGTGCACGAAGGTTTGATCGCGATCGAGCTCGACCGGCGTGTAATCGGACTGGGTGCCGTTCGCGCGAATGCGGGCGTCGACGTAATCAAACGTGGTCTGGTCGGCGGGGAAAATTCCGTTCTTGCCGCCGGCCTCGATGGCCATGTTCGTGATCGTCATGCGATCGTCCATGTTCAGGGCCGAGGCCCCGGGGCCCTCGTATTGCATGGCGCGATAGGTGGCGCCGTCGAAACCAATCTCGCCGATGACGTGGAGGATGACGTCCTTCGCCATCACGCCGCGACTCAGCGCGCCCTCGAGATAGAATCGCATCGTGGGCGGCACCTTGATGAGCAATTTGCCCGTGCCAAAAATGAAACCCGCGTCGGTGTTGCCGATCCCGGTCGCGAAAAGTCCGAACGCGCCGGCCATGCAGGTGTGGGAATCGGTCCCGAAGAGCACTTCGCCCGGACGGGTGTGACCTTTCTCGGGCAACGCCGTGTGGCACACGCCCGCGTAACGCGATCCGTACTGGCGCTTCAACTGGCCTTTCGACGCGTCGAATTTCCACGAGCCGTTCGGATCATCGATCACGTCGTAGAAATACGGGATGTCCTGCTCCCGCACGAAATCACGCAGGATGTCGACATTCCGATTCGAGAGGCTGTCCGCCGTGAAGATGTAGTGGTCGGGAAT
>JBBRDU010000039.1:0-25393 GCA_038203615.1 Chthoniobacterales bacterium | reverse complement strand
ACGGCTCGACAGAGTCTCGCCCCACCGATCAATCCACCCGCCCCAGCACCACGCAGGCGTTAATGCCGCCGAAGCCGAAGGAGTTACTCATGACGTATTGGAGGCGGGCTTGGCGGCCGTGATTCGGCACTACGTCCAAATCGCAAGCCGGATCGGGATTTGCGTAGTTGATGGTGGGTGGAATCCATTCGCGGTCGAGAGCGAGCGCGCACAACGAAGCTTCGATCGCCCCACTTGCGCCAAGCGGGTGCGCGTAATACCCCTTGGTTCCGCTGATCGGGATTTTCTGGGTCAGATCGCCGAAGACACTTTTGATCGAGGCGGTTTCGGTGCTGTCGTTCATCTGCGTCGAGCTGGCGTGCGCGTTGATGTAATCAATGTCGCCCACCTTGACCTGAGCATCGGCTAGGGCGTCGCGCATGGCGCGGATGCAGGAGTCGCCGGAGGGCAGCGGCGACGTCATGTGAAAGGCGTCGTTGTTCAGGCTGTAGCCGAGCACCTCCGCGTAAATATGCGCCCCGCGGGCGCGCGCAAGCTCTAACTCTTCGATGACCAGTGAGGCGGCGCCTTCCCCCATGACAAAGCCATCGCGCAACCGATCAAAGGGACGCGAGGCGAGGGCGGCGTCGCCGGTGCATTGGCTCATCGTTTTAATAATGGCGAAGGCACCGTAGGTCAGGATGCTGAGGGGAGCCTCGGCTCCCCCGGCCACGATCACGTCCGCGAAATCATCGCGGATGTAACGCAAGGCTTCTCCCACCGAGACGGTTCCGCTGGCGCAACTGTTGGAGTTGGTCGTGCCGACCCCACGGAATCCGAACTCGATCGCGATGTTGGAGTGGGCGGAACCGCCGAACACCTGCAAAGCGAGCGTCGGATTCACTCCACGCGTCCCTTTTTTCAGGAAGCGGATGTGCTGGTCTTCGGCCTGGCAGACACCGCCCAGCGCGGTGCCGAAACTGACCCCGATGCGATCCTGTGGCTTCTCGCGGGCGTATTCGATCCCGGCATGATCCAGGGCGAGCTTGGCCGAAGCGACCGCGAACTGCGCGTAGCGATCGAGACGTTTGAGTCGATGGGGCGGAAAAAAAGCGCCGGGATTCCATTCCGGGATTTCGCCGCCGCAATGCGCGTTGAAATTGCTCGTGTCAAAACTGGAGATCCGCCGGACCCCGCTTTTCTCGGACAGGATCCCGTTCCAGAATTCGTCCACGCCTGTGCCGATGCAGGTGATCGGACCGATGCCGGTGATAACTGCGCGCCGTCTCATGGTTTTCCCACGAAACACGCGAAACAAACGGAAACGATTTCGGATTCGATTCTAATCATACGTTCGTTTGATTGGTGTGTTTCGTGGGTGATTCCAGATACGCTTTCATACAACGCAACGTCTTGTTGGCAACATGGTGGATGAAGAAATCGCCGATAATGCGATCAGCCAGAGGCGCGAAGGCCGGGATGCGAAATGCCATGTCATGCCGGATCTCGACCAGAACTCCTCCGGCCGTCTCGCGAAACGTCCAGACCACCTCCATGCCTTTGGTAAACGCCTTGAGATGATGGAAACGCACCTCCATGCGTTGGCGATCGATGATTTCCTCCGACGTCCAGACGATCGGGATCCCGGAACGTCTCGCTGCCATCACCACGAGGTTGCGGTCGGGGCTGCGTTCCAGATAGCGGATGGAGCGGTAGTGCGGAAGGATCTTCGGCCAAAGCTCCAGGTTTGCGGCCGTTTCAAAGATCAAATCGCGCGGCGCGTGCATGATGATCGAGTTCGTTTTACGCATGGCCAGTCCGAATGGTCGCGCATTCACGGCGACTGCGCTAATTTCTTTGTCGTGGCCCTGCAAATGAAATCGGAGTGCGAGAAATACCATGCGTCCCTGGCGTCCGACGGGGTGGCCTATATTTGCACTTACGAGTGCACTTTTTGCGGAGAGTGGAGGGAGCCGATGAAAAGCGTCTGTCCCAACTGCGGAGGCGAACTGGTGACGCGTCCGCGCCGTGAAGTATAGAGGCGGTTGTGCCAAGCGCCTGTTTACGTGGACAGGTGCCTGGCACAAGCACCTCTACAGCGCCAGGGAGCTGGGCGTGTATCGAGGCTTTTCGCTGGTGGGGCGAGACTCTGCCGAGCCGTCGAATTCAGAGGACAGAAAGGTAAGTCGGCTCGACAGAGTCTCGCCCCACCGAAGCTGTTATCGGCGGCGCGGATGTTTTACTCGGTAGGTCAGGAAGCATTCGTCGCCGACCACGCGCATATCCTGCAACGCGCAACGCACGGTGGCAGGCATGAAATCCTTGCTCAAGCCGGTCAAGGTTGGGGCATTCGCGCCACCAAACAGGTAGGGGGCGATGGTCAGATTTAGTTGATCAACCAGATTCAATTCGAGCAACGCGCGAAATAAAGTGGCGCCGCCTTCGCACGCCAAGGTGCGAACCTGGTAGTCGTCCCACAAACGCTGCAGCATTCCGGCCAGATCGACGTGGCGCGATGTGCTCAGATGCAGCGTGGCTTTTTCCCTGAGGGCGAAGCGGTGGGCTCGTGGCATCCGCGTCGTGGAAAAGATCAGGATGGGCGAAATGTCGGTTTGAAAGAGATTGAGGCGATGGTCCACCTTGCCTTCGTTGGAGACGATGACGCGCAGCGGATAAGGGGTCTGTCCGCGCCGGACCCGGGCCTTGCGCAGCTCCGCCTGGGGCACTCCCAGTCGGACGTTATCGTGTTTCAAAGTGCTGTGTCCGATGAGGACGGCATCGCCCAGCGCGCGCTGCCGAATCAGGTGCAGCTTGTCTTCCCGGGAGGTGAAATCGACTGGAGAAAATGTGCGTGAGGTGATCTTGCCGTCGACCGTCATGGCGAAGGTCGCCATCACAAACGGCCGGCGAAGGCGCGAGGTGCGTTTTGAAACCATGCTTCTTTTGCGTTGAGAGGCGGTTTTTCTCACAGCGTCTGAATTAAAACTTCACCTGCCTACAGACATTAACCTGTAGGGGAAGCCGCTGGCTTCCCAATTCTAAGAGTGGGACGCTGGCAGCGTCCCCTACAGGAAGAGAGGGAAACAAATCCCACATCATTCCTTGTCGGTGATCTCGTGCTCTGCGGTGACCACTGCGCGTTGCATTTCGCGCATGCGGACATGGCCGGCGGCGCCGCTCGGGCGATAAAAGAAATAAACGATCCCGCCCGGGACGGAGCAGAAAAGGATGATCAGGAAACTCATGGAGCCGATGAGCTTGGCCAGCTCGGGCCGGACGCCACAGAGATTAGAAAGCATGACTTGCAGGATCAACTCACGCCAGCCCGCCCCGCCGAAGCTGATGGGAAGCGCAGAGATAGTGCGTTCGATCGGCATGACGGCAAAAAAATCGACGATCGGTACTGGGGTGGGCGGCGCCTGCCGCATATCCTTGGCATGGAGGGCGTAGGCGACACAAAGGAAAGTGCTGAAGGTGGCGAGGTGAGCGACGAGCGAAGCCCCAAAGGCGAGAAGCGTGGCGAACCAGTGCCGCGCATATAAATGGTAGGCGGCAGATATCTCAATCAATTTTTCCCGTCCGGGAAACCGATGAGGCAGCCAGTGAAAAAGTTTAAATCCGCTAATGACGAAGCTGGCGACCAAGCCGCTAATGGCGGAGCCGAGCAGCACCAGGAGGAGCCAGAGCAATTTTCGCGTTTCCGGCGTTTGCGAGAGCCAATGAAACCGGAGCACGATCAAGGTGCCAGTGATGCTGACGAGGGCGACGAGTCCGATCAAACGGTCGAAGACCACGGCGAGAAGCGCGCCGGCTTTTTTGTCGGGGGTCTCCTTGAGCAGGAGGTAGCTCTTCACAATGTCGCCCCCGGTGCCGCCGGGCAGAAATTGATTGTAAAACATCCCGATGAGAAAAAGTCCCGAAGTGCGACGAAAACTGAGATGAATTCCCTGTACCTGGAGCAGCACCTGCCAGCGCAAGGCGGCCGCGATTTCGACAATCACGTATGCGGCTATGCCCGCGAGGATCCAGCGGTAATCCGCGGTGCGCAAGGCGGCGCCCATGACGGCGCGTTGTTTCGGGTCGTGGAAGACCCAGTAGAGCAGCGTCACCGTGACGGAGAGCTGGAGGATGGTGAGAAGGATTCGTTTCATGCGCCGAAGTGCGCCTTCCATGTTGCCACGGCGCGCGTAATTTCAACGGTCGTTTTGCGCGGGCTCAATTCCCACACCATGCAGCAATCCGGCGGAAGAAGCGGCACAAGATTCTTCAGGTCGACGTCGCCGGCAAATGGCACCTGGTGATCCTGGGCCGGCCAGATGCAATCCTGCACGTGGCATCCGAAAGTGCGCGGCGCCATTTTCTTGAGCCATTCCGCGTGATTCAAAAAGCAAAGGTTCTCCTTGATCTGGATGTGGCCGAGATCGTGCCAGTAGCCGAAGACGGGCGAATTCAATTCATCGAGCAACTCGGGCAGTTCCCGTTCGCTCGGAATTTCCTCGTAACCGCGCCGGCCTTCCAGGCCCAGACGCACATTCCGCTCCCCCGCGTAATCGGAAATCCGGAGGAGCGCGTCCTTAACCCGGGCCAGGTGGGCCGGAGCAGCCGCCTCCCGCTTCTGCACTGCGTCGATTTTTTTCCGGACGAACTCGTGCGACAGCAGTTTGCCAGCCTTGGCCAGCTTGATCAGAGAGTCCGTGACTGGGCCGATGGGGACTTCGCCCAGGTGCATGACGACAAAGGGCGCACCGAGACGTTGTGCGAAGTCGATCGTCTGCAGGGTTTGCCTGATCGCCCGATCGCGCTCCTTTGAATAAGCGGCCGATAAAAGGTAACAGTCGGGAGAAGCGTGCATGACTTCGACCGGTAAGGGGCAGAAATTGTGCAGGCTGCTGAAGCGTACTTCGCCCGCGTCGTACACTTCCTGGATGCCGGGCATGAGCGAGATTCTGATGCCGTGCCCGAGTTCGATGAGATCGAAGCCAAGTTCCTTAATCTCGCGGAGCATGACATCTCCGGAGGTGTGCCGCCCGGAGTTCCAGCAGGTTGAGAAGGCAAGCATCCGGCTGGTTCTACGGAACGGGCACTGGTTCGGGCTCGACCTTCGCTTCCGCGGCGAGGAGCGCGGAAGTTTCGCAAGCCTTTCGTCCGGCCGCGTTGAGGATGACGAATGCGCCGATGCCAAAAAGAACGGCTGCGACCCCAAGGGCGGTGCGCATGCCGATGAGGTCGGAAAGTCCGGGCACGAGGAGACCGGCGATCGGCATCAGTCCGAAAAAGCTCATGCCGAAAACGGCGGAGATGCGGCCCCGCAAAGGCGATGGCGCGCGCTCCTGCACAATGGTGTTGGCCAGGCCGAAATTCATGGAGAGACCGACCGCCAGCATGGTCATGGCCGGCGCGGTCAGCCAAAAACTGGTGGAGAGGGACATGCACATCAATCCAGTAGCTACGCCGATGGCATTCGCGGTCATGAATTTGTAGCGCTTGGCCGGCGCGATGGTGAGAAGCCCGAGTGCCCCGGAGAACGCGCCGGTGGCGGACATGGCCATGAGCCAGCCCAGCTCACGCGGCCCCAGGTGCAAAATATTTCGCACATAAAGCGGAAGCATGACGGGGGAGACGACTGGAAAAACGAAAATGGTGGTTAGGGCGATCAAGGCGATCATCGCGACCATGACGTGGTCGGATTTGACGTAACGGAGACCATCCATCATGGAGCTGCGCCGCTGCTCTTCTTCTTCTTTGGTGCCTTGTTTCCTCGGTGGCAGAGTCCAGATGGCGAGGATGAGCGCGACGAACGAAAAGGCATTGGCGAAAAAGGCGGAGGCGGCTCCCCAGGCGCTCACGAGCAGCCCGGCGACGGAGGAGCCGATAAAGCGGGATCCGTGAAAGACGGCGCGATCCATGTTGACAGCGGCGCCGATTTGGATGTGCTCGACCAGCTCCGGCACAAGGGCGGAGATGGCGGGCATTTCAAAGGCGATGCATGCACCCAGCACGGTGGCCAGAATGACGACGTGCCAGATTTGGATGACATGGGTCATGACCAGCCAGCCAAGCACAATGGCCGAAGCGATCTGCACGACTTGCGTGGCGATCAGGATCTTGCGCTTGTCATGACGGTCGGCGAGGGATCCGCCATACATGGTGAGGGCGAGTGTGGGCAGGCCGGCAGCCAGGTTGATTAACCCAAGAACGATGGCTTTATTCGTTAAATTGCTAACGACCCACCCTTGGGCCATGACCTGCATCCAGGTGCCGGTATCGGAAATGGCCGCCCCGATGATGTAACGACGGAAGGGGCCCGCCCGCAGAAGGTCGAGGGCATATTTTCCGAAGGGTCTGTTTTCTGCGCTCATCGCTTAAATTCATACGCGGGAAGCAATATTCCCGCAATGGACTGCATCTTCGAAGAAGAAGATTAAGGGTGGGGCCGGATGTGATTGGCGAAGGCCAGCAGACCCACGAGCAGAGCCAGGAAAAATGCGATGACGAAGAGGGCCTTGATGGTGTCTTTGGATGCCGGCATGGTCAGTAACTTGATGCGGAACGGCCGCTTCGTCGATCAAACTTTTTGGCCCGTCCATTGGCCGGACTAGAAATGAGTGGGCGGCGCGAGTCGCGGGTAGCTCCACGAGACGGCATCGACCTGCCAGCCGTTTTCGTTCTGGACAAGGCGCAGATAAAATTCAGCGTTACCATTCGAGGCTTTTCCGGTCGTGGCCATGACGCCGCGGGCCTCGAGAAGCGCGGGGAAGGTATATTGGAAGTGGATGGTTCCTACAGCTGGCTGGAGACCGACCACGTCTCCCGCGCGAATGGTGGCGTCCTGCAAGAATTGGGTAAGGTGCAATTGCCCGCCTCCTTCAGCCCGCAACTTCTCGCTCATGTGGTCCATCAGAAAATAGGTGTCGTGCTGATTAAAAATGTGCCTGAAAGAGTTGTCCGCGAATTCGTGAGCCTCTGCAGCGAGGCGCGCTTTATAAGTGAAGAGCTCGAATGTTCCGGTCGAGAGGAGAGAGAGGATGAGAAAGAAAACCAGACCAACCACGATGGATTCGATGAGGTTGCGTCGATCCTTCTGGCGGTTCGCGAAAAAGTAAATGGAAGGCGACAGACACAAGTAGACGCCGACCACGAGAATCGCGATGCCGAGGAAGGCTTGCAGACCGTTGCTGTCGCGCCAGCCCCAGATAAGGAGACAAAATCCGGTGATCATGTTCCAAATACCGAGTAGCAACCGGACCCAGTGGACGCCGATCCAGATAAAATAAAACTGGAGCCAAAAGAAAGCGGCATTGGAGGCGAGGATTAGGACGACGTCGATCTCACCAACAGAAATAGCGTCAAAGAGAAGAAAGGACTGAAGAGCGATCATGAGAAGAGCGAATCCGCCGAGGAGAAGGCGGCCGCGGCGCCACGGTTCCGGATCCCCGACGACTTCGCGCCAGAGCGGCTGCGGTGTGCTCTCCTTCATGAATGCCGGCTACCGGGCAAAACCCAGCTGAACGAATCCGGGCTGATTTGATGATGATCGATCATCTGCCTAACTTAAGACATGCGCATCGATAAGTTCACCCAAAAGATGCAGGAGGGCTTGCAGGCGGCGCAAAACCTCGCGTCGGAACTGCGTCATCCGGAAGTGACCAACGAACACTTCCTCTCCGCTCTGATCGATCAAACCGACGGGGTGACGCGGCCGCTCCTGGAAAAGATGGGCGTGGCGGTGGATCACATGCGCGACGATTTAGGCAAGGAATTGGAGCGACGCCCGAAAATTGAAGGGGCCGGTATCGATCTCCGCCTCGGGAATGAATTGCGCGCGACCTTGGATGGGGCCGAGAAAGAGATGGGCACGCTGAAAGATGAATTCACCAGCGCCGAGCATTATCTTCTCGCGCTGGCTGGCTCCAATGTGGCCGCGGCCCGGCTCTTTAAGAATGCGGGGATCACCCGCGATAAGTTGATGCAGGCCCTGCAACAGGTGCGAGGATCGCAGCGCGTGACCGATCAGAATCCGGAAGGCAAATATCAGACGTTGGAAAAATACGGACGCGACCTGACCCAGTTGGCTCGCCGCGGTAAAATCGATCCGGTCATCGGACGCGACGACGAGATCCGCCGCGTGATGCAGGTGCTCTCCCGCCGCACGAAGAACAATCCTGTGCTCATCGGAGAGCCTGGCACCGGCAAGACCGCGATTGTCGAAGGCCTCGCGCGGCGCATCGTCGACGGCGACGTGCCGGAATCTTTAAAGAACAAGAAGATCATCGCCATGGACATCGGCTCGATGATCGCGGGCGCCAAGTTCCGCGGCGAATTTGAGGACCGGCTTAAAGCGTTCTTAAAAGAGGTTACCGACTCGCAGGGCGAGATCATTCTCTTCATCGACGAACTGCACACGATCGTCGGCGCGGGGGCGAGCGAAGGCGCAGTCGATGCCAGCAACATGCTCAAGCCGCAACTCGCGCGCGGCGAATTGCGCACCATCGGCGCGACTACGCTCGACGAGTATCGCAAATACATCGAAAAGGACGCCGCGTTAGAGCGTCGCTTTCAGCCGGTGAAAGTGGACGAACCGAGCGTCGAGGACACGATTGCGATTCTGCGCGGACTAAAGGGGCGGTACGAAGTGCATCATCACGTCACGATCACCGATGCCGCCATCGTGGCCGCGGCCGTTCTGTCCAATCGCTATATCAGTGACCGTTTCCTCCCGGATAAGGCGGTCGACCTGATCGACGAAGCGGCGTCACGCTTGAAGATCGAGCTCGATTCCATGCCCACAGAGATCGATGTCGTGAAGCGCGAGATCATGCAGCATGAGATGGAGCGGCAGGCCCTCAAAAAGGAGAAAGACACGGCCAGCAAGGAGCGCTTGCAGGATCTGGAGAAAGAACTCGCTTCCCTGAAGGAACGATCATCCGCCTTGATGGCGGAGTGGCAAAAGGAAAAGGCCGTCCTCGAGGGGCAAAGCAAACTAAAGGCAGAACTGGAAAGTTTGCGCACCGAGCTGGAGCGCGCGCAGCGTGGCGGCGAATTGGGAAAGGCGAGTGAAATTCAATACGGACGCATTCCGGAAGTGGAACGAAAGCTGGCCGAGTTCGCCGTCAAATCCGACGGCGACAAGAAGCCGCGCCTGTTGCGCGAAGAAGTGACGGAGGAAGATATTGCCCAGGTTGTCTCCAGTTGGACCGGCATTCCGGTCTCGCGCCTGCAGGAAGGGGAGAAGCAGAAGCTGGTGAAACTGGAGGATCACCTGCACCTGCGCGTGGTCAGCCAGGAGACCGCAATCAAGGCCGTGGCCAACGCGGTGCGCCGGGCTAAGGCCGGTCTGCAGGATCCGAATCGTCCCATTGGTTCATTTATTTTCCTGGGACCAACCGGCGTAGGTAAGACCGAATTGGCGCGGGCCCTCGCCGAATTTCTTTTTGACGACGAGCACGCCATGATCCGCGTCGACATGAGCGAGTACATGGAGAAACACACGGTGGCGCGATTGATCGGCGCGCCTCCCGGATATGTCGGTTACGAGGAGGGCGGGCAACTGACGGAAGCGATCCGGCACAAGCCCTACTCAGTGGTGCTTTTCGATGAAATCGAAAAAGCGCATCACGATGTTTTAAATGTTCTTTTGCAGGTGCTGGACGACGGCCGGATCACGGACGGGCAGGGGAGAACGGTCGATTTCAAAAACACGGTGATCATCATGACGTCGAATATCGGCTCGCAGTTCATCACCGAGGAAGAATCGGGCGAAGCGCGCTCGCGCCTTGTCATGGACGCGTTGCGTCAGCATTTTCGGCCGGAATTTCTGAACCGGATTGATGAAGTGGTTATTTTCGACCGACTGGGCGAGGAAGAGTTGAAGAAGATCGTCGAAATCCAGCTGGCCCGGCTGGCCAAACGGCTGGAACAGCAAAAAATTACGCTGCATCTTTCGGATCGGGCCCGGGCTTTCATCGCGCGGGAAGGGTTTGACCCGGTTTATGGAGCCCGGCCCTTAAAGCGGGCGATTCAGAGAGAGATCCTCGATCCGCTCAGCATGCAGATTTTGGAAGGGAAAATCGTGGAAGGCCAAACTATCCAGGTGGACGAGAAGAATGGCACGCTCGACTTTCAAGCGTCGTAGGGGCCGGAGTACGGTCAGGTCCTACAAAGAATTTGAACGGCTGGGGGCCTGACCCTGTCTGAGCAAGGACCATGATCAAAATTACTGGATTTGCGTTCGTCGCGGTAGCCCTCATGACCAGCTCGATGGCCTTCGCCGCAGACAAGGCAGCGGACAAATCGTGCTGCGCCCAAAACATCGTCAATAAAGACGGCACCAAAGGCTGCGTCGACCTAACGTCAATGGGTCTGAACGACGATCAGAAGGGCAAGATCGAGATGTGGCAGGCAGAATGCATGAAAGGTGGCTGCACCAAGGAAAGCCGCCACAAATTCATGCAACAGGCCAAGGGCATTCTTTCGGCCGAGCAGTTCGCCAAGCTCAAGTCGCAGTGCAAGCGGCAGGGCGTCAAAGACGCGAAGACTCAATCGTAATCGGGACTGAGCCTCCTTCCTCGCCCGTCTGGAAGAGGATGGAAGCAAACGCTCAACCCCGAAAACCTATCGGGGCAGGCAGCTCAACGCCGAAAAGGATTCGCGAGCAGGCAGTTTAAGTCAGAGGGGAGGAGCAGGTGCTCTCTGCTGTGCGGAATTACTTTGTAGCGCTGGACTGGGGTGAAGCAGCCGGGGCGGAGGCAGGCGCGAGAGATTGAGTCAACAGGTCGGCCAGACGCCAGCCCGCCTTGTGTAATTCTACGCGTACGACTTTGGCCGCCCAATCCTTGTAGCCAGGCCCGCCGTTGACCGGCTTTTCCTCGGCGTCGCCCGTGGCCACGACCCGATCTTCCTGCTGGAGAGCTTTCACGTTCTTGAAGGTCAGCCGGTCGTGCGCCTCGCGCGCGATCGGGAGGATTTCGTCTGCCCAAAATTCGCCGGATCGTCGTAACTCCACGCCGGCAGGGAACCGCCAATCTTTTGGCTCCTGCGTAGCCATCTCGTGCGCGAGCTTTTCTTTCGCCGGGTCGATCAAGGCGTAACGCTCTTCCTTGCGCATTGTGTCCGGCACCGGTGGTAAAAGCGCGTTCACCGTGTCGAGATCCCAGAAGCCGTGCAGTTTTTTCGTGTGCGGCAAGCGGCCGGACGGCGGATCGCCCGTGAGACGGACCTCCACCGTGTTGCCGCCCTCGTCGCCCAGGGCCGATTTCTCATGCTCCGGATCGATGACGTGTCCGTCCTGGTCGAAGTATTCCGCGCCCACGTGCAGCGGTTGATGAATATCGCCTACGTAATGAGCCAGTAGAATAATGGCGATGGGTTTGGTGATCTTGCGTTCGTTCTCCTCCGAAATGCGGCCCTGCAGGACGTCCACGCAGTAGGCGATCATGTGGACGATATCCCATTTGCTGCGGCCCGCTTCGCCGCTGGCGTATTTCTCCGGGTGATCCACCGGCACGTCGGTGTAATGGAACCAGTGATGCGAGGGCGCAGCCGAATTCAGGTCGTGCGTCGGCTGGTTGGCCCGCCAGAAATCGCGCAGCTGGGCATCGATCTTGGGACGGGAGGAATAATGAAAAATATTTGGGTCGTCCGCTCCCTTTCTGTCCCAGCCTTTGATTTCGTCGGGGATGACTGAGGCTTTTTCCAGGGTCAAACCGTCGAGGAGTGTTTTGACCTGCGCACCGGCGGGGGTGTTGGCCAGTTTCTCATCGGCAATGGCGCCGACGATTTGATGACCGGTGGGTCCGTAGGCGAAAGCGGCCGGGGAAAGGGCGAGGAGGATGGCGCAGAGGAGAGGGAGTGGTTTAGGCATGAGAGGAGGAGAGGAGGGCCTGTTTAATTGAAGGCCCTTGGGCGCGAGATCCTTCGACGGAACGGGCGGCGTTGTCAAAAGATGAGGGCGTTTAGGCGGAAACTCGCGTTCCGGCAGACTGGGATCGAGGGCAAGCATCGGCGCATCGGATCCTCTATTATTGGAAAGCGACAAAATGGTAAGACAAACGAAAAAAGATAGATAAATATGTTATTACTCATTATAAATTAAAATACTAAGCTACGTTTAGGGGGCGTCGGCCACACTGGATTCGATGAAAACGGCATTGGTGAAGCCGGTCCATGAAGAGAAGGGAAGCTGCCGCTTCCCCTACAGGGATTGTGGCTGAAGGTCCGGCCCGGGTTATCCTCGGGTGGGTTTGAGCATGCCCTGGTAGAAGCCCGGGCTGGAGTCCGGGATTTCGATGGCGCTGACCTCGTGCCGATAAAACTCGACCGAAGTGGTGGCGCCGATGATGGCGTAGGCATAGCCCTGGGCGGCCATATCCTCCAAAGTGGCTCTGAGCAGAGCCCGGCCGATTCCTTTGTGGCGGACATCTTCTCCCACTCCGGTGGGACCGAAAAATCCCCGTGCCGTAGCGTCGTAGGAGGCGAAACCCAGCACATCGAGCCCGTTGGTGGCAATGAAACAAGCGACCGGTGAGCGCATGAATGAAATCTCGCATTCGCTCGCCCAACGTTCTCCGAAATGGGCCGCCACCCATTTTGCGACGAGGCGTTTCTCCGCGGCAAAAGCGCGGCGGACGCTGATTCCATCCGGCAAAGAGCCTTTAGCGGGAGCGAAGTTATAAAGTTTGACCAATAGATCAGCCATGGTGCCCCCTAGAATTCGATAAATCGCGGGCCGACTCAATACTAATTCACGGCGCCTTTTCGGCTACCATCCGTCGTCGCTGCGCGACGGGGCGGCAGGTAGACCGCCGCTACAGGTCTGGAACGGGCTGCCGGCGGAGCCGGAAGAGGGAGCGCGCCATCAAGAAGGCAAAGGCGGCGGCCGTAAAGAGGACGCACCCTTGGGTGAAGACCTCGCCGTGTCGAACGTAAAACGTGATCTCGCCTGCGGTAGGCACATTGATTTCTCCGGTCAGGACCCCCTCCGTGAAAGTGTTCCCGGTGTCGTCCTGCAGAATCTGGGTAATGCGGCCGAGTTCGTTAACGAAACAGGTCACGCCGGTATTGGCGGCGCGCACCATGGGGCGGCGCGTTTCCACGCAGCGAAAAATGGCATTGGCCAGCTGCTGGCGGGAGGCGCCCGACTGCTTAAACCAGCCATCGTTGGTGACGTTGGCCAGAAGATTAGCGCCGGGGTCGCCATTTTCCGGGAGCACGAAGTGCCTCGTCAATTCTCCAATCGTATCCTCAAAGCAGATGAGGGGCGCGACCCGCACATCCGAAGTCGTTAGGCGAAAAACCGTGTAGTCATGGCCGACATCGAAATCGCCCGGGACCTGGTCGCCGATAATTTTGGCGAGAATCGGCACCGAGTAACGGCCCGGGATGTATTCGCCGAAGGGAACGAGGTGCAATTTTCGGTAGAGTTGCACGGCGCGACCCGCGTCCGAAACAAGGATGGCGGCGTTGTAATCGTGGCCGTCGTCCTGATCGATGGTTCCGAGCAGAAGATCGGTTTTAGCCGAGGCCGAAAAATTCATGACGAACTGGTAACTCGGTTCGTCCTGCAGAACCGGTCCCGGCATGGAGCTCTCCGGCCACATGAGGAGGTCGGGAGGCGATTGGGCCTGGAGGGCGATCGCGCTGAGGCGGGTGAATTGCTCAAAAATCCTTTGCGTGAATTGGCGGTCGAATTTTTCGGCGCGTGGGATGTTGGCCTGCACGGCCGCCACGCGAATGCGCTTGAAGGTTCGCGGGGTGCGCGCGACGTGCCAACCGAACGCGATCAAGGCAACGATCCCGAGCATGGTGAAGTTGATATCCCAGTGTGGTCGCATGACTCGCGTGCGGGCCTCGATGATCAACCGGCGAACCGTGGTCACGGCGATGACATTGGCGAAGGCAACGACAAACGAAAGACCGGCCACGCCTGTAAACTCGGCGACCTGGATGATGATCCAGTTGCGGTGCAGGGCGGCGCCGAGTCCGTTCCAGCCCCACCCGGAAAAGATCCAGCTGCGCAGCCATTCCGTTGTGATCCAGGTGGCGGCGAGGACCAAGGCGAGACCAAGGTTATGGGCCGAACTCAACCAGGGCGAGACGGGAGCGGCGGGAGGGGGTTGGCCGCCGGCGGCACGTAACATCTTGCTCCATTTTCCGGTCGAGGCCTCTTCCAATTCTTTGGCCATGTCCGCGGCCGCTCTTTGGCGCGGCCGAACCATTCCGCAGAACCAGGCCCAGAAGGCGAAATAGATCGCCATGTAAAATGGCAGAAGGAACCAGCCGGGAACGGTCACGGTCGTTAGCCAGGAGAAGACCGACCAAAAAAAGGCGAGCCCGGCCACGTAACCGAGGGCGATGTCACGCAGCCACCGGCGTTTCGAGTTGCCCCCGGAAAACCAGATGGCGGCCAAAAGCGGAGTCAGACAAATCCAGCACAGCCAGGTCTGATCGATCGGGGCGAAACAGGCTGCGTAGAATAGACCGCTGCTCCCGGCGGCGAGCCAGGGCCAGAGCCGTGCTGCTTTGCGCAATCCGTTCACCAGCTCAACCGCGACGGCGCCGCCGCTCGCGTTCTTCGGTCCGCCGGCCGCTCGGGCGGAGGGCGTCTCGCAGATCTCGCCCGTAGGACGGATTCACCCGAAACGTGGAGTAGGCGACTTCTTCAATCTTGGCCATATTCACCTTACTCGACAGCACGTAGCCCATCATGACGAGGCCACTCAAGGTGTCGAGAAATTCAGCAGGCTCCAGCTCTTTTAGCCGAGAGATGAATAACTCGCCGTGGAGGGGAGCGCCGGACAGGCCAAGGGCCTTTAACATCGAGATCTCTCCGCCACTCAATTTAATGTCCTTCTTCACGGTGCTCTCTCCTTAGCAGTTGTCATGCGTTCGGGGCAGGGTTTTGCAGGCGCCGTTGCGCGTCCTCCTGGATCCAATCCCAGAGCCGGCCCAGCCGATTGGTCACCTTCTCTTTAATTTGCTTTAAATCGTCCGCCGCGAATGCTCCGTGCTCCGGGCGCTGCTGGGCCAACAAGTAATACTTAATCTTGGGCTCGGTGCCGGACGCGCGCACCGCAATCCGAGTGCGGTCGGCCAGTTCGAAGATGGACATCTTTTCCTTCGGAATTTCGTCCCCTTCCGCGTCGCGGATTGTTTCCTTCTCAAAATTCCGAATACCCGTGACTGTCAAACCCAACATCTCGGCAGGTGGCGCAGTCGCATACGATTCCACGAGGCGGGCGATCTTGCTCGCGCCTTCCGCGCCCTCCAAAACGAGGGAGCCGTTCTTCTCTTCAAAGTAGCCGAACTGGGCAAAGATTTCGTCGAGCAACTGGTCGACCGTCTGGTCGCGTGATTTGGCGTAAGCGGCCACTTCACAAAACATGAGGGTGGCGCCGTTCCCATCCTTGTCCCGCACGAAGTCCGCCCCGCTGTAGCCATAGCTTTCTTCGCCTCCAAAAACATAGAAGGCGGAGTGGGTCAGGCGCAGCTGGCGGGTCTCGTCTTCGCTCCGCCGGGCATAGCCTTGGCGCGATTCGCCGGGCAACGCATTCTCGTATTTGCCGAGTTTCGCGCCGATATATTTGAAGCCCGTTAGGGTCTCTACACAACGCAGCCCGAAATGCTCGGCGATGGCTTTTTGCAGGTCGGTCGTGACAAAGGTCTTGATCAAGACCGCTTGAGAGGCGTTCTCGCTCGTTAGGATAGCGCGATCGAACAGCGCCTTGGTGCGGTAGTAGGCGAGGAGTGAGCCAATCTGGTTGCCGGTCAGTAATTTCATTTTACCGGTGGCGCTCCGCACGGCCACGCCCATGCGATCGCAATCGGGATCGGTGGCGATGACAATGTCGCTTTGATTTCGGTTGGCCAGGTCGATCGCCATGCCTAAGGCATCGGCGTTTTCGGGGTTGGGAGAGGCCACGGTGGGGAAGGCTCCATCGAAACGATCCTGTTCCGGCACGACCTCAAAGTGGAAGCCGAGCTTTTCCAACATCGGCTTGATGATGACACCGCCGGTTCCGTGGATGGGCGTGAAGACGATGCGCAAGGATTTTGCCTGGCCGATCAGATCCGGGTCGATGATCAACGTGGCGAGTCGCTCCATGTAAGCTTGGTCGATCTCCGGCCCGAGGACGGTGCTCTGGCCCCGTTGCGCCGGCGCGGGCTGCGCCGAAATCTCGCTTCGGATGGCGTTGACCTTGGCGATGATCCCGTTGGCGTGTGGCTCCACCACCTGCGCGCCGTCCCCGAAGTAGACTTTGTAGCCGTTGTCATGGGGCGGATTGTGGCTGGCCGTGATGACGATGCCCGCATGCGCCTCCAGGTAACGCACGGCAAAGGAAAGTTCCGGCGTGGAACGAGGGCCATCGAAGACAAAAGCGTCGCACCCGTTTTCCTCGGCGATGCGGGCGGTCAAGGCGGCGAAATCCCGGGAAAAGAAGCGAGTGTCGTGAGCCACGACCAGGCGTGGCCGTGGCCCGATGTCTTGCGCCTTGATCCAGGCGTGCAGATAAGCGACGAGGCCTTGGGTGGCGCGGCTGATATTGAACGAATTCATCGCATTCGTGCCGACGCAGGGAAATTCCGGCGGCATCGTTCCCGGCCCGCTCTTTCCGGATTCGCTTGGGGTAACTATTTTCCCAATCGTCCGCCCGCGCAGACCGCCGGTTCCGAAGGCGAGGGTCTTATAAAAGCGGTCGTTTAATTCCGACCACTCATGGGCGTCGGCCAACTCAGCCACGACGCGAGCGTAAAGGTCGGAGGGAGCAGCCTGCAGGAGGGTTTCAATATTCTGGGCGGCGTCGCTCAGGAGTTGCCCTTCCGCTACGGCCGCGGCCAGCTTCGATTGCAGCGATTCCCTCGGGTCCACCATTGCGCCCAACTTTCCGGCAGACCTGCGCTTTGCAAGCGCTCAGTTCGGTCCGCGCTAGAAATTGAGGCTGAAGAGAGGGAGCGAAGTGCAGCGCAGTTCCGCGATGACGCGTTGCAAGGAACGCGTCCGATCGCGCACGCGCTGCTCGAGCAACGCCTTTTCTTGGCGCAGTTCGCGATAAAGAAAACGCAGGCGCAACATCGTCTCGATGCGCAATCCCATTTCGACGGTGTCGAAAGGCTTGGAAAGAAAATCAGTGGCCCCGGCGGCGAGGGCGTGGCGGCGGGCTTCCACCGTCGCATCGGCGGTCAAGACCAGGATGGGCATGAAGGTTTCGGCCGGGACGACGTAGCGCAGAGCTTTCAGTACCTCGTAACCATCCTGGTGCGGCATGTGCAGATCGAGCAGGACCAGGTCCGGATCGTCATTCGACAACATCGAGATGGCTCGCCGGGAATCGGTGATCATCGACAAATTACTGTAGCCAAAGTCCCGCAGAATGTTCTCGAACAGATCGACGTTCATCGGTTCGTCGTCGATCACGAAGATTTTGGCGGTTTTGGTCAATTCCGTGGGCATCGGTGCGAAGGCTTCCCCTTGGAAAGCAGGTTCTGTGCGGCGCGCGGCAAAATGGGGATGGTCCGGGCCTATCCGCATCACGGGAGCGAGTGGCCGGACCGCCGAAAAAGCGCTTCTTTATCTCCCAGCAAAGCAGATCGTGAAGAGCTATCTGGAGGAGGCCGATCCGGGGCGAATCTTTACGCAAGGCGTTGCGCCTGCTCGATGCTGCAAACGAAGCCAGACGATCCGCGAATTCTGGCGGTGGTGGCGCAGATCGACGCGAATCTTGGGATGAAAGGATCTGGCCATCAGCGGAGCCAAACGGGCGGTCGCGCTCATGCCGGTCGGGCGTGCCGCCTATGATGGTCCGCTCGTGCTGCAGGGGTTGGCGCAGGTTTACACGTGGTCGGGAGAGCGAGAACAGGCCCTCGACATCTTGAAGGATCTGCTCAGCATGCCGGGTTACATGTCGGATGGGTATCTCAAGGCCGACCCGGCGTGGGAACCGCTGCGCGGAAACGCTCGTTTCAACGAATTGCTTGCCTCGATCGGGCCGAAGAACTGAGTGACGGCGGCATTGGAGTTGACCTCCGCGAACCGTCATCGCCGCCGGAATTTCCGGTTCTAGGTGGAGCTTCTATTTGAATTGCGATATAGATTCGACCGATGGATTCGGAACTTTTGGTTTTCGGCGCATTCACCGTTGGATTCGCCACCGGGCTGCGCGCTTTTACTCCCATTGCCCTCGTGACCTGGGTGGCGGTCTGGGGATGGGTCCCGCTCGGCGGTTCACGACTCGCTTTCCTCGGCACCACGACCGGCGCGGTGGTCACGACCTTCTTGGCCTTGGGAGAATTGATCGGCGACAAATTGCCCTTCACGCCGAGCCGGCTGACCCCCGGGCCCCTCGGTGGACGCGTCGTGACCGCGTCGCTAGCGGGGGCTGCGCTTTCGATTGGAATGGGCCAGGGATGGATTCCCGGCTTGCTCAGCAGCGCGATCGGCAGCGGAGCGGGAGCCTTTTCCGGTTTTCATCTTCGCCAGCTTCTCGTTAGGCGGGTTGGCATGGCCGACTGGATGGTGGCGGTGCTGGAAGACATGGTCACGATTGGACTGGTCTTGCTCGCACTTGGTCTCCTTTTTTAAGAAGACGTCGCTGCGATCCTCTGCCTTTGCGCTCGCCTAAATCGCAAGAAGCGGCAGGTTAAAGGCTATGCCAATCTCGAGATATGTTCTCCGAACCGGTCTGATTCTTGCCACGGCCGCGCCCCTGGCCCAGGCGCAATCGCCTGCGCCCATGATGAAAGCGGTCGTGGTCCATGAATACGGTGGTCCCGAAGTGCTGAAGCTGGAAAAGGTCCCGTGGCCGGAGCCGAAGGAGGACGAGATTCGTATCCGGGTGGTGGCGGCCGGCGTCAATCCGGTCGACGCCCTCATCCGCTCAGGCGTCTTTGCCAAGTTCTTTAAGAGCAAATTACCACTGGTCCCGGGCTATGACATCGCCGGGACGGTGGAAAAGACCGGCGCGAAAGTGACGAAGTTTAAAGTGGGCGATCCGGTTTTCGCCTATATCGGGGTGAAGGAAGGCGGCGGTTACGCCGAGTATGCCGTGGCCAGCGAGAATGAGGCGGCGGCCAAGCCGAAGAGCCTTAACTATATAGAGGCCGCGGCGGTTCCGGTGGCGGGGCTGACCGCCTGGCAGGCGCTCATCGACACGGCCCATCTGAGCAGCGGTCAGACCGTGCTCATTCACGGCGGCTCGGGTGGCGTCGGCAGCTTTGCCATTCAAATTGCCAAGGCGCGAGGAGCCAGAGTGATCGCGACGGCGTCGACGCAAAACCAAGATCTTCTCAAGCAACTCGGGGCGGATGTCGCGGTCGATTACACCACCACAAAATTTGAGGAGGTCGCGCGGAATGTCGACGTCGTGCTCGACTCCGTAGGCACAGACACGCTGACGCGTTCCTACGGCGTGCTCAAGAAAGGGGGCTACGTCGTCTCGCTCGTGGCCAAGCCGGATGCGCGCGAACTGGAGCAGTTTGGGATTCACGGTTCGCCCATCAACGTGCAGCCGAACTCGGACGAACTGGCCGCGCTGGGAAAGCTGATCGACGAGAAAAAGATCCGCGTGATCGTTTCGCAAGTGCTGGCGCTGACCGACGCGGCCAAGGCGCAAGCCCAGGCAGAGACGCATCACACTCGCGGAAAGATGGTCCTGAGAGTGGCGGACGATCCGAAGTAGGAGAAGGGCTCGCGCGGCGGTATGAGTCCGGGGAGCCCAGGCCGCCGGCCCGTGGTTCGCGCCGGCTCGGCGCGAATGTTCGTCCAGATGGCTGCTCCAAGACAGTGCAAACGCCGGAAGCGTTCGGCCAGGCCGCCGAACGCCACAGGCCAGCGGCCTGTGCTTCCCGGAATTTTGGAGCGAACCGGAACGGGATCGGAATGTTCCGACCTAGCGGCCGATGTCTTCATTCCAAAGTTCAGGATGTTCGGCGATAAAGCTGGTCATCATCTCGACACACTCGGATAGATCGAGATCGATGACTTCGACGCCGTGGCTCTTCATGAACTCGGCGGCGCCGGCGAAGGTGCGATTTTCTCCGACGATCACTTTGGGGATGCCGAACTGGACGACGGCGCCGGCGCAAAGATAACAGGGCATGAGGGTCGAGTAGAGGACCGTGCCTTTGAAACTTCCCATGCGACCGGCCTGGCGCAAACAATCAATCTCCGCATGGGTGACGGGATCGCTCTCCTGGACCCGCTTATTGTGACCGGCCGCGAGGAGCTGACCATCGCGCATCAGCGCGGACCCGATCGGTATTCCACCTTCGCTGCGGCTTTTGCGAGCCTGGGCGATGGCCGCCTGCATGAACTCGTCCACGGAGGATGTCGGCATGAAGGTATTTGTGCCAGAGGGCGGACTGGCGCGTTCCTTATTTGCAAGGACCCGGAACAGGGATGACGAATTTGCCGTCCTGTTCCGCCACGAAACTCTGGCTCGAGCTGCTGGAGGAACTGTCCCCCTCCTTCACCGTCACTTCGACGACTAATTTTTTCGTTGGCTTGAGCGGCAGACAAACCTTGCCGCCGCCGGGAGAATCCAGCGCGCCGGCGGCCTTTTGCGCTTCCTCGGGAGTGAGGGTGGCCAGTTCGATCTTGGAAATCTTATTGCCGGCCTCGCTCGACATCATCATCTGATAGAAGCCCACGATGGTCGGGTCGGATCCTTTCGTATAAAGGAACGATTGCAGCGTGGCCATGTCCTTGGCTTCGAAAGCGGTTTTATATTTGTCGGTGAATGCTTTCTCTTCGGCGGCACCGGCGCGCAGGGAGAGGCAAGTAGTCAGGAGCAGGGCAAAACTAAGTGAGATGATTTTCATAGATGAGGTCCTGGGCAAGGGATTGCGGCGAGGCCGTTTGCTTTTGGAGTGGCCACCCAAATGAGGTAGCGGAGCCGATTGCGTAAGGGCAAGCGGATTCGGCCGGCCGGGCAGAAAATTCGTTGCTGATGCCGGTTTCGCGAGCTAATGCACTTGCCCCAGCACCACCGGATGAACATCCACGAATATCAGGCGAAAGAACTTCTCGAGAAATTTGGCGTTGCCACCACCCGCGGGAAGGTGGCGACCACGGCAGATGAAGCGGAGCGCATCGCCCGGGAAATCGCACCGGCTGAGATCGTGGTGAAGGCACAGATCCATGCGGGCGGCCGCGGCAAGGGCACTTTCGCCAATGGTTTTAAAGGCGGTGTTCATGTGGTCAAGACACCGGGCGAAGCGCGCGAAGTCGCCGCCCAAATGCTCGGGCAAACCCTGGTCACGCACCAAACAGGGGCGGCCGGGCGAGTGGTCAACCAGGTGCTCGTGGCCGAGTCCGCCGACATTGCGCGCGAAATCTATTTCGCCATCCTGCTGGATCGCGCCACGGCGGCGCCGCTCATCGTAGCCAGCACGGAGGGCGGTGTCGAAATTGAAGCGGTCGCGGAACAATCGCCGGAGAAGATTATGCGCGAAGCAGTGGATCCGCTGGCCGGTTTGCAACCATTCCAGACGCGAAAGCTGGCCAAGCAACTCCACTTCGACTCGAGCCAGACCAAGGCGGCGGCCAAATTATTCGATGGACTCTACCGGACGTTTATCGGCCTCGATTGCTCGATGGTGGAAGTAAACCCGCTCGTCGTAACGAAGAAGGGCGAGGTGCTCGCTCTCGACGCCAAGTTCACCTTCGATGACAACGCCTTGTATCGGCACCCGGAAGTGGCGGCCATGCGCGATACGGCGGAAGAAGACCCGCGCGAAGTGGAAGCTTCCTGCCACGGCCTGAATTACATCGGCCTGGATGGCAACATCGCCTGCCTCGTCAATGGCGCCGGACTCGCCATGGCCACGATGGATATCATTAAATTTTACGGCGGAAGCCCGGCCAACTTCCTCGACGTGGGCGGGAGCGCCACCGAGGAGCAGGTGACCGAAGCGTTCAAGATTCTGATTTCCGACAAGAAGGTGCAGGCCATTCTGGTAAACATTTTTGGCGGCATCATGAAGTGCGACGTCATTGCGAAAGGCATCATCAACGCCGCCCAGACGGTGAAGTTGAGCGTCCCGCTCATCGTTCGTTTGGAGGGGACCAATGTGGATGCGGGCAAGAAGATGATCGCGGAATCCGGCCTGAGCGTCATCACGGCGGATGACCTGGCGGATGCCGCGCAGAAGGCAGTCAAGGCGGCCGGTTCCCGATAATCAGCCCGGCCCTCCGGCAATTTCACCCATGGTTTCGAAGGTCGTTCCAATCGTTCGAAGCGCCCTTCGATCCGGCGGTGGCCCGCGTGCTGATCGACTGGTTCAAACAGATCAAGCCAGCACCTGCCGGATAGCGCAGTGTGAGATGCCAGTGTAATAAGCGGACGACGCATCCATTGAATCGGTCTTAACAACACACCATATGATTAAAGAAGTCGCCTTTGTCGCCATTGCCGTTTCCGACGTGGAAGAAGCACGAAAGTTTTATCAGGAGACCCTTGGGTTAAAGCCGAGCCATACGGCCATGGAGGGGGCGTGGGTGGAGTACGAACTGGGAGGAACGACCATTGGGGTCGGTTGCCACCCCGCCTGGCAACCTTCGCGCGACGGCACTTCTGTCGCCTTCGAAGTGGACGATATGGATACAACCATCGCCCGCTTGAAAGAGCGCGGCGTGGTCTTTGACATGGAAAAAACAGAAACGCCCGTTTGCTGGATGGCCCAATTTCGCGATCCTTCCGGGAACAAGCTTTTGGTTCACAAACGCAAAGCGGCCTAACGAATGTCAGTCCTTGTCGATAAAAATACTCGCCTGGTCGTGCAGGGAATCACCGGCAGTGCCGGAGGATTTCATGCCCGCCAATGCATGGAATATGGCACCCAGGTCGTGGCCGGCGTCACGCCGGGCAAAGGGGGCCAGATGTTTGAGGGGAAGGTTCCAGTCTTTGATACGGTTTGGGAAGCGCGCCAGGAAACCGGATGCAACGTCTCGGTCATCTTCGTGCCCGCGGCCGGGGCGGCCGATTCCATCCTGGAAGCGATTGGGGCCGGCGTCGAACTGGTCATCTGCATCACGGAGGGAATTCCGGTGATGGACATGATGCGAGTAAAGGCGCAGATGGCGGGAAAGAAATCGCGCCTGATTGGCCCGAACTGCCCGGGCATTATCACGCCGGGTGCGTGCAAGATTGGCATCATGCCGGGTTATATTCATAAACCGGGCAACGTTGGCGTCATTTCACGCTCCGGCACGCTGACCTACGAAGCCGTCTGGCAATTGACCTCCCGCGGGCATGGCCAGTCCACCTGCATCGGCATCGGGGGCGATCCCATCAACGGCATGTCGCATCTCGACGCGGTGAAACTTTTTAATGATGACGCGGACACCGCAGCCATGATCCTGATCGGCGAGATCGGCGGATCGGCGGAAGAAGAAGCGGCCGCCTGGATCAAAGATCATTGCAAAAAGCCGGTGGCCGCCTTCATTGCCGGCGTGACGGCCCCGCCAGGACGCCGGATGGGACATGCGGGCGCCATTGTCTCGGGAGGGAAGGGGACGGCCGAGGGCAAGATCGAGGCTCTGAAAGCCGCCGGCATTGCCGTGGCTGATACTCCGGCGACCATGGCGGAGACGTTAATCAAAAGGATGAAAGATTCCCGACCATAATGACTTCCAGAGGACTTGAAGGCGTCGTCGCCAACACGACGCGACTGAGCGACGTAATCGGCGACAAGGGGCAGCTGATCTACGCCGGCTACGATATCAACGAGCTGGCCGGAAAGGTCAGCTACGAAGAAGTCGTGTTTCTGCTCTGGAACAACAAATTACCCAACCGCGCGGAGCTCACCCAATGTGCGAACACATTGCGATCTCTCCGCACGCTGCCTGCCGGAGTCCTTGAATTCATCAAGGGCGCGCCCAAGAACGCCGCGCCCATGGACGTGATCCGCACCGCCGTCTCAATGCTGGGGTTGTACGATCCGGACATCCATCGCGAGGCGACCCCGGAGATCAACCGGCAACGGGCTCGCAGCATCACGGCCAAGATCGGCGTGATGGCCGCTTATTTTCATAGGGCGCGCAAGAATCAGCCATTGCCCCCCGTGCGCGAGGATCTGAGCGAGGCGGCGCACTTTCTCTATTTAATGACCGGGGAAGAACCGACCCAGGAAGCGGCCGAGACGCTCGATGTCGCTTTCGTGTTGCATGCCGATCACGGAACGAATGCGTCCACCTTCAGTGCCCGCGTCACCATTTCCACGCTGAGTGACATGTATTCCGCCGTGACCGCCGCGATCGGCACGTTGAAAGGCCCGCTCCACGGTGGGGCCAATGAGGGCGTGATCCAGATGCTGGAAAAGATCGGCAGCATCGACAAGGTGGATGCGTATATCGAGGAGCAGCTTGCGCAAAAGAAGAAGATCATGGGCATCGGACATCGCGTTTACAAAACGCTGGATCCGAGAGCGCCGCATTTGCGTCGGATGGCCGTGAAGCTGAGCGAAAAAGTGGGCGAACCGAAGTGGATCAAGATGAGCGAGCGCATCGCCGAATTGATGAAGGAGAAAAAGAATCTGAACGCCAACGTCGATTTCTATTCCGCCACCGTTTATCATTCCCTGGGAATCCCGACCGACCTGTTTACGCCGGTTTTTGCCATCGCGCGCACCTCGGGCTGGTGCGCCCACATCCTCGAGCAATTGGAAGATAATCGTCTTTTCCGTCCGCTCAGCGAGTACATCGGCGAGCCCGTCGGAAAAAAGGTGATTCCGATCGATCAACGCCCGTAGCCGTCAGCGCGAAAAAGCCTCGCACAAAGGACACGGAGCCGTTCGTTCCGGGGAGCACCCCGCTCAGCGGGGTTGGTTTTGGCGGCTCGCCGAAACAATCTTTTGAAGTTCTATCCGCGAACTATCATCGTGGGATCTTATCCTGAAATACACGGAACAGTAGCCATCCACCAAGAACGATCAAAAGTACGCCCATAGGTTCCATCTGCCAACGCTCGATAGGTCCACTGCGACCTCCGCTGCGTGAGAGAATGTCATGGGAGGCACCATGAAGTCCTGTGTAGAACATCACGGCACCCAGAATGATAAGCACGATCGGGAAAGTCGCTTGGAAGGTCTTGGGGTAATTCTCACTGAATGCGTCCAAAAGGCGATGAGCGACAAGGCCCAGTCCGCAAACAGAAATAAGCAGGAAAATGACAAGGCTGACATTTCGCACTGACCACATACCGACACCATCTAACGTTTGACATGAGGCGCGGCGCAAAGGGCGCGAAGCGGCCTTTGGGACGTCGCCTCGATGGAAGGGTTAGGCCACATTTCCTAAGCAGGCGCCCGCTTGGAGCCCAGCACTGCAAGCACCGTGAGCACCAAAGCTCCTATGCCGGCAATGCTGCGAACGATATGCCACTGCCACCATTGGTCGCGCAACTCCGCCCAATTCGCTTGGGGT
>JBBRDU010000038.1:0-25422 GCA_038203615.1 Chthoniobacterales bacterium | reverse complement strand
TCGGGGTTTTATCAACATCTTCGTTTACATCACGGCCGGAGTATTTTTCCTGTCCGGCGGCAGTCTTGGCGTGCGGGGCGATGTGACTGGCAGGTCCGTCGGTTAGTGCCCAGGGAATGCGGATGAACTCTTCATTGGTCTTGGGCCATGTCGCCTTGATCCATTGACCATCGACTAAAGCCTCCGCCGAAATCCGGCCATACCCTCCCCAATCCAGACATGAAACCGCGAAGCTTACGGCCGACATCGCTTTCGCCGTGTGCAATTCCTTCCACGGTTTGCTAACGGGTTTGAAATTGTTGTCGATCCTACCGTAATGGCGAAAATCGAAAACCAGGTCGGGACTGAAATTGGTAAGCTGGTGTTGCCATGCTGCCTTCACATCGTCGGGGAAGTCGGCATCATTACAGACGCCCGGAAGATTCGAGACATCAGCCAATGAGAATTGCCATTCGTCCGCGCGCAGGCCAGGGGGATTGACGATTTTCGCCTCAAACGCGGCTCCCCCTGTAAGCGTGGGCACCCATTTTTCGTAATCATCCGCTGGCTTGATCTCGGCCTCAACCTCACGGGGTAAACGTTCGATCACAATCTCGGTAAAGTTTGTGCTCGATCCATCTTCCGGAGTGCGTTTGCGATAGTAGAGATATGAGGTCTTAAACGGCACGGTGCAGCCGCCACTGACACCAGAGATAAATTCTGCTTTCTTGATATCGCTCGCCAACCAGACCTTCAGCCCGAGCGCACTTTCGTCGAGCGGGTGATACGGAACTTGGAAGACTTGCGGCTTGCTGTCGTCATTGGATGTGACGGCGAAGGTGACGGTTGGCCGCTTCAATTTCTCATCGTAGCCATAACTGATGGCAGCGTGCTTAAACTCACCTAATTCCTCGGCATCGTCACCGGCGGGAACGCGGTCACCGGATTTTTCGGTGTAATGCAGACCCGATATCTTAATTGACCACCGACCGCTCCTGACGACCGCACGGATCTGGCGCGTGCTTTTGTTCACTTCCTCCGAAACGTCGGCCTCGCCGATTATTTCCCTCTCGTTATTGAGCGGCGCGTCAAGCGAACGCAACGGACCACCGATCGCGCGGCGTTCGGCCATCCCCTTGCTGCGATAGTGAAACGACCAGTGCGCCGCAATCTTGAAACCATCGCCAGTGTCCGTACCCACCGCCGGGAAATCAGCGCCGCCAGCTCGACTGACTGTCAAGACCAACGCAAGGAGACGAAGCTCAATGCGAAACATATTCACTCTTGCGGCACCGGGCTGAGCGGAGCACGACGGTTTCGTCCAGATCTCTCGCACTGTAGAACAGGCGCGCCTCATCCTGAGTAAAGAGAAGCATAGGCGGCGAATGCATCCAGTGATTCGGGAGCGCGAATTCGGGCGGACCCTTGACCGACCACGTACGCGCGTCGCGGGAGATCTTAGTCACAACGGAATAAGTTTTTTGGTCTGGTTTGTAGGCCACGTAACTCAGGATATAAAAATCCCCGGACGGATAAACGTGGGCGCAACAAATTTCACGCGCATCAATGTCCTGAGCGTCTTGCGAATTCGGCACCGACCATTTTTCGCCATCCCGAGAGATGGAATGCAAAAGAGCGGGCTTCTCCTCGGCCAGACCGAGCCACCAGAGATGTAGCGCATCGCCGTCCGCGTAGAGACATGGTCGCAATGGAAGAAATTCTTTTGCTCCCTGTGGGAGCGTCGCCCCGCGGACATCGCTCCAAAGTGTGCCGTCGTCCGATCGCGACAGCCGCATAAACATCGGGACGGGATCGAAACGTTTATCATTCTTCCCGCGCGCAAATGGATCTTCACTCACAACGTAGACAGCCCAGAGTTTTTCACGCCACCGCGCCACACTTGGAGACGACCAGGTTTCGCTGTTTTTCAAAACGGGCGCGAAGAGCGGGTTTTGATCGTGCTTTGTCCAGGCATTGCCATCGCTGCTTTCGGCCAGGCCGACCGCGCGGTGAAGGCCCGTCCGATTGAAGGCAACCCCTTCGAACCAAAGAGCCAGCTTGTCTGGCTGCCGCAAAAGTGTCGGCGCAACAATTGCGTAATCATCCCAGGCGTGAGGCAATCCCGGCGTCAGAACGGTTTCAGCGTCGAGCTTCCAAGCCTGCGGCTTTGCGGTTTCGCCGGCTGCGACACGCGCTAGCAGGCAGAGGCATCCCGCCAATGCCAACAGTTTCATCTCACGGCGATGGTGAAGCCGGCGGTGTTGGTTTTACGTCTTCGGCTGCCGCGCCCGCGAATGGATCAACGGGCTGCGCGGGGGAAGGCTTCTGTCCGCCATCCGGTGAAGGCGTCGATCCGTTCGATTCCGGCTTCGTGACTTCGCCCGCCAGCGCAGCGACCTCGCCCGTGCTCACCTGTATCGATACGCGTCCGGGTCCCGGCTGAAAACTTTTCAGAATTTCGCCGCCGGAATTTGTTACACTGACGGTCGCGTACGCTTTGCCGCTCATCGCCGCCGGCCAACTTACCGCGATGGTTTGCGCATCTGGCGGATTGTTTTTGATTGCGATTTTCTTCTGTGCGACCTGCACCTGGTCGTCGTCATAGAGGGTCAAAGTAAAGGTCGCCACGATTCCACCATTGCTGAGGCTCGCGTCATAACGCGGCTTTTGCAGCGCGGCTTCGACCTCGACCGGATCACCTTTTTTCACTGCGAACTTATAGAACGCGACCTCCTCGAGTTTGATGTCGCTCGTCGCCAGGGCGGGGACTTTCAATTCGACCGCGGCATTAAATCCGGCGCCGCCGGCAGTCTCTGTGTGAGCGATCGCCACGGCTGTGTTGTCACCACCGGCGCTTTCGCCTTCGACCTTAATTTTTAGTGTGTAGGGAGAGGGCTTCGGATTGTCCGGACGGGCGTCGTGGGGTCGTCCTTCTTTATCGTGATTATCCGAAGCCGCGATCGCGATGTAAGCGGGGCCGTCTACATCCGCCGTCCACGTAGCGCGCACCGTTGCCGGATCGGTCGCCTTTCCATCCACATCTATTTTTTCCCGCGCCACCTGTGCCAAATCCTTGTTGTACACCGTTACGATAAACGTCTGCAGAGCATAGTATCCACCTTCGTATGGGGATTTCTGAACGATCCCGATCGCACGTAACTCCTGACCTTTGTGCAGATTGACCTGGTAGTATTTCGCTTCCCCCATGGCGAGTCCGCCCTTGTAATCTCCCGGAGCCGCCATCGCTGCGTCGCCGAAAAATATCCCCGGCTTTACCGCTTGCCCGCCAGCTTCGTACTCTTTCGTTTCGCGCGGTGTCGGCGTTGGGGTTGGTATAGGCGTCGGCGTCGGCTGGGGCGTGGGTGAGGGAGTCGGCGCCCGCATCACCGCGACCTTTTCGGTAACTACTTTTTGCAGCGCGCCTGCCAGTTCGCTCGCGTTTTCTACGGTTAATAATTTGCCGTGGCCTTTCTCGGCGATGCTTGCGAGCTCTGCCCTCTCCTTCGGCTCGATTCCGAATCCAATAACGTTAATTCCGAACTTCACTCCGAATTCGGTGGCGAGTTTTGCAGCGACGCCAGCCGGATCGCCATGGCAGCTCTCCGCGCCATCCGTCACGAGCACGATCGCGCTGCCGCCCTTAGCCTTCTTCAGTTCTTCGCCGGCCTTGGTTAGCGACGAGGCAATCGGCGTCATGCCTGATGCATTGAGTGCAGCGATCTTTGCCTTGAGAGCCGGTTTATTGATCGGGCCAAGCGGCACCGCGATGTCAATATCTTCACACCCGCGCGCTTTCGATACTCCGTAGACGACAAGCGTTACGTTGAGGTCGTTAGGTAGTTTGTCGACGAGGTCGGCCATGCACTTTTTCGCCGAGGCGACCTTGGTAGCTCCGTCCTTCATTTTAGCGTTCATGCTGCCGGAGTAATCAACGATCAGCGCAAGATCCGTCACTTCCGACGTCGCCGAACCGGCGCCGGCGATCGCACTGTTCGATTGCATCGCGGCGATCAACGCGTCGCTTGCGCCTGCTTTTTTAAGTCGCGCGATATCATTGGCGCCCAGAACGTAGGCTGTGCCAGATGCATTAACTTTCTCGATGATCGTTTGCTCGGGAATTTTCAACTCGAGCAGACGCGTGATGTCCTGCTGCGTCAAGACGTCGGCGGCGAAGGCGGAGAGGCAAACGAGAACGGTGAGGAATAGGACGGGAAGGCGGCTGTTTTTCATAGGAAGGTTTGACGGTTACAGAGAAAACCGCGAGTTTGGAGTTGGTCTAAAAAGTGAAAAAGGGCCCGGATGAATCGGTGCGGGCCGGGGCTGTCGCAGCCTCGCTGAAGGACAACAAGCCGTCCAAGGCCGTTCATTTCCTGACCGTAAGGATTCTCGGGGTGCTGCGTCAATGTAGAACATGCCCCGACTTGTTCCTCTCTTTGAGGCATGATGGCGTGATCTCCTGGCACCCTCGGATGAGGCTCACCTTTCCACGGGCGATGTGTAATATTCCGGCCCATACGTGACTTCCGCCTTTGCAGGACTACGGCCAGACGAGAGGCTTGGGCGTGGCGGGCACTGGGCTACCGGCATTTATCGATGATCAGAACCAAATTTAAATACGATGTCGTTATCCTGGGAGCAGGACACAATGGCCTGGTGGCGGCGAGCTACCTGGGCCGGGCCGGCCTGAGCGTGTTACTGCTGGAAAAGAACGACTACATCGGTGGCGCGACGACTTCGCAGCGGGTCTTTCCCGATTTCGATGCGCGGCTCTCGCGTTACTCCTATCTTGTTAGCCTTTTTCCGCAGAAGATTATGGACGATCTCGGGCTCCAACTGGAGCTGCGCCACCGCGCCACTGGGTCGTTTACTCCCTACTGCCAGAACGGTCGCCATGGTGGATTGCTTCTGAGCAATGTCTCCGAAGAGGTGAGCGATCGTTCGATGTTCGAACTAACCGGCAATCACACTGAGTTCGAGCAGATGAAAAAATTCTACGAACTGTCGCGCATCTTTGCCGGGCACGTCTGGGATACGATGCTGGAGCCGCTGGCTGCGAAAGAAGATTTCCGGCGCCGGTTTGAGGTCGACCCTCTATCGCGCGAAGCCTGGCGTAGTCTGGCGATGGAACCCCTTGGCTACGCGATCGAGCGTTATCTGCAGAACGATCTGGTGCGCGGGCTCGTTTTTACGGATGCCAAGATCGGCGTCTTCACGAACCCGCACGATCAGTCTCTCTTGCAGAACCGGTGTTTTCTTTACCACCTCATCGGGAATAAGACCGGCGAATGGAAAGTGCCGGTGGGCGGAATGGGCGCGCTGGCCGGACAGCTGGAGGCGGCGGCCCGCCAGAGTGGTGCCGAGATGGTGACGAACGTGGCGCTAAAATCACTCGATCTGACCGGGCCGAAACGCAGCGTTGAGTTTGAGGTAGAGGGCAAGAGAGAGACCGTCGAAGCGCAGTTTCTGCTGGTGAACTTTGGCCGCAATGTGCTGGCTAGATTTTCGGGTAACCTCTACCAGCCGGAGGCCGTGGACGAAGGGTCGGTTTTTAAGATCAACATGCTGCTGCGCCGGTTGCCTAAGCTGAAAGCGACCCGCTACGCGGCGACGGAAGCATTCTGTGGCACGTTCCACAGCGACGAAGGCTACGAGCAGATGAATCTCAGCTATGAGCAGGCGGCGAGAGGGCAGCTGCCCGACAAAACTCCCTGCGAGGTTTATTGTCACACCCTCACGGACGACAGCATCCTTTCCCCCGACCTGCGAGCCCAGGGCTTTCACACCCTGACGCTCTTTGGAATCGACACGCCATGGAGTTTGTTTGTGCGGGACAATAAAAGGATGCGACAGGAGGCAGAGAAGAAATTCCTGGAAAGCCTGAACCAATGGCTGGATGAGCCTTTGCAGGACTGTCTGGCGGTGGCGCGGAACGGCGAGCTTTGCCTGGAAAGCAAAAGTCCGGTCGATATTGAAGATGCCCTTGGCCTGTATCACGGGAATATCTTTCAGAACGCGCCGACCTTTCCGTTTGCCGCGGCCAAAGAGGATGTGGGCACTTGGGGAGTGGAGACTGAGTATTCGAATGTGTTCCTGTGTGGCTCCAGCGCACAGCGCGGAGGCGCCGTCAGCGGCATTCCCGGGCACAACGCGGCCATGAAAGTTTTAAGTGTTAGGTCTTAAAGTGTCCATCATGTTTCCGAACAGGTGTCCGCTATATTCCCGGACAGGACACTGCGCGGCGGTCCCTACCACTTGCGCTGCTCCCACCCAAAGTGTGTCACCCTGAGCCAGTCCCGCCGTGGCGGGAGCGAAGGATCTCGCCCACAGCGCGAACCTCACACAAGGAACGACAGCGTAAATCACCAGTGCGAATGGGAGATCCCTCCTCGTCTGCGAGAATCGGGGTGACAGGCAAAGTTAGGCGTCTGGACGGTTGAGCAGTGGTGCACTCGGTCGCTAGTGCAGCACTTCGTCGTCATCGTTCCACATGACGCCGTCGGGGCCGGCCGAGCGAATCTCCATCTCGCTGCGGGAAAGCTGGTGGAAGAAGTAGGGATGATGCCAGCGATCGACCAGTTTGCCGTGCTCGATCTTTGCTTCGGCAGACTCGAAATTTGATCCGCCTGGATTTTTTCCGAGCAAGGCCCGCGTAATTTCTTCGTTGGTGCCGATGGGGTTCTCGTTGAAGCGCGCGCGATAATCGCGCAGCATTCCTTTCACGGAGACGAGAGCCACGTCCGCCTCGCCGGCCAGGCGCTGGGATTCGGTTTCGTTCTTTGCCGTCAGCTTGTCCGAGAGAGGGCTGAACGGCGGGGGGGCCGGCGTGAAGGATTCGGCGGCGTGAGGCGAGTTGACCGTCGCCTCAGCAGTGGTGAGCAGTCGACCCGGGCGACGGAAAAATGCGATGACCAAGGCTGCAATCAGACACAGCACGAGGACCGCGCCGATAATTCGCCGGTTCACCGAAACTCAGGACCCGGGAGCTGGCGGGGTCGGCAGACCATTCATGAAGCCGACATCCGGCGTGGCGAACCGGCCGATATTTGGCAGAACTGTTGCCAAGTCGGTGGGACTGGAGACGCCGTACCATTTTGCCAGGGTGGCAGAATATTGGTCGACGGCGGTGGTCGGGACCCATCGTCCTTCGCCGACGTCGTCGGGGCTGTTCAAGGCGATCGAGGGATACGCGCCATAAATATTGCCTCCCTTAACCGAGTCGCCGAGAACGAAGGCGTGACTGCCCCAGGCATGATCGGCGCCTGATCCGTTGGACTGGAAGGTGCGGCCGAAATCAGAGGCGGTGAAGAGGGTGACGCGATCGGAGATGTTGAGTTCTTTGGTGGCCTTGTAAAAAGCGCTCATGCACTGACTGAGTTCGCCAAGAAGATTCGATTGCGTGGACAGCTCGTTGCTATGCGTGTCGAAGCCGCCGACCGAGCAGAAGAAGATTTGCCGGCGCATACCGAGCGCCTGACGGACGGCGATGATCTTGGCAATCATCTGGAGTTGATCGCTCAAGTCCGAGTTGGCCGGGAACGGCGTGTTCAGCGTAACGCCGCTGAGAGCGCTGGAAAGGAGCGCGTTATTGGTAATGGAGCGGTTCGTAATTTTGGCAAACTCGGCTTCGAAAAGATTCTGGTGCGGCAGGTTGAGCAAATCCTGCACGGCCTGGTAACGGATCTGGCCGTCGGTTCCACCGAAACCGTTGAGTCCGATACTCCCGTTGGTGGATACTTGGTATTCGGTGACGTTGCGGCCCACCTGGAATGTGTTGGTTCCGGCGAGAGAAATGGACATCGAAATGGAATCGAGGTTGTTGAACGAGGTCAATAAATCGGCCAGGCGCCCACCCCAGCCGGTGGCGGGCGGTGCATCCGGCCATCCCGTTTGCCATTCGACCTGCTGATCGGCGTGAGAAAACAGCTGAGGAGGAAGTTTGGCCGTGCCATTGAGATACTGCACGGAAGTGGTCGGCTCGACCAGGGTGCCGACGTTGGCCATGATGGCGAGCTTCTGGTCGGTATTAAAGAGGGCCTGCAATTCCGGCATGCTCGGATGCAATCCGAAAGTGCGCCCCTGGCCGTCGGGCGTGATCAGGCTGAGGGGCAGAAGCGAACTCTGGGGAAGGGCGAGAGGACCGCGGGCCGAGGCGTAGGCCGGGTAGGTCGCGTTATCGTTAGGCACGATCATGTTATTAGCGTCGTTCCCTCCGTAAAGAAAAAGGCAAACGAGGGAGCGGAATTCGGTGCTCGAACCGGCGGCCTGGGCCGCGGCCGCGTTGATGGCGCGCAAATTCCAAACGGTGGAAGCGAGAGAAGTGGTGCCGACCGCAGCGCAGGCGGCCTGACGAATAAAACGGCGGCGGGAGATTTCCATGAGCTTGAGAGAAACTATTTCTGGATGACGAACTCCGGGGCTGTGACCAGGAGATGGACCGCAGTTTGGGCGCGTTCCAGCGCATTGGCGGCAGGGATGGCCGTGACCGCGTTGATGACAATGTTGCGCATTTCCGCCGACATCTCTCCGGCCATAAGCAGGTTATTGAGCGCATCGACCAACCCAGTCGGGTTGGAAGCGAGCGGGGTGAGGGAAGAGAGGTCGAGCACGAGCGCGTCCGGATTTGTGCTGGAGAGTTGCTGATAAACAGCCGAGCGCATCTTGTTGGCGGACGTGATAACGGTGGTGTCCGTGGTGATTTGGAATTCGGGAGCGAAAAGTCCGGCCTGCTCAATGGCCCCGGGCTGGGCGTAATTTGGGGCAAAGAAATTAAAGACCGTCGGAGAATAAAGAGGGGCCTGGCCGAAATTGAATGATTGGTTGTTCACAACCGTTTTGTTGCTTCCGGCCGTGGCGTTGAAGGCCCGATATAAGTTGGCCAGGCGAATGATCGGTTCGCGCTCGTGACCGTAGCTCGCGTTGGTCGGCATGCTGCGCGCTTCCGAATCGAGCAGGATCGCCTGCACCACCGCTCTGAGATCGCCGCGCACGGCGTGACCATTATTGGCAAACACTCCGGCGATGCGGGCCACGTAGGCCGGCGTCGGATTGCTCGTGACCAAACGCTGAATCAATCGGCGCGCGATGAAGGGTCCCGTGTTCTGATGGTTGAATAAAAGGTCCAGACCATTCTGCAGATCCTGCGCCTGCGTCTGGCCCGCCGGCAGGGTGGTGCCGTTTAAGAGCGTTTTTGCGCCGGTATCATGATGCTCCGCGAAAGCGAGCATGGGCTGGCGGTAATTGGCGGGGACATAATTCCAAGTGGGCGTGCCGGTTTGCGCCCAGTACCAGCCGGTGAACACGTGGGAGTAGCCTTCCACCACATTCTGGTCGTAGCTGGGAATCGGTTGACTGTTGGCATCGAGCTGTTGCGTGCCATCCGAGTTCAGCTTGAACAGACCGATCGTAAACAGCTGCATGATTTCGCGCGCGTAGTTTTCGTTTGGCTGGGTGTTGCGACGCGGGTTCGGCTTATCGTTGTGCACCATGTCGAGGAAATCGCCCATGGCCGGGTTCAAGGTGACGTCTTCAAGGAGCTGCCGGAAATTGCCGAAGGCGTCGCTGGTCAGCGTATCCCAGTAGGTGGCCATGGCCTCGGGATGACTGTACATGCCGTTGCCGTTGGCGGAGACGACCATGATTTCACTGAGGGCGAAAGCGACACGCTGACGGAGCTGATCCGGGGCGGCCACGACCGTGTGCCACCATGCTTCCTGAAACATGGGATTGTTCGCATCCTGTCCCGTGGGAAGCGACGCGATTGCTAACTCGACCCGGGGAAGCATCGCCGTGGGTGGAGTGGAGAACTGTTGATTGAGAAAAGAGGAGAACCCCGACTTTTGCACCTGGCTAAGGAGAGCGTTGGTCGGACCGAAGGTGGCCTGGTTTAAAAAACGTGCCGCATCCGGACCTGAGACCTTGGTCTTATTGCGTTTGGCCTGAGCGCCCGTCGCCAAAACGAAAAACAGCAAGATCGTGCTGGCAACTGTGGTGAATCTGTTTGAGAACGGGGCAGTTTTCATCGAGCCGGTACGGACATAACACAGGAGTAAACTCCGGGACGATGGGAAAGTCGCGGTCGCAGAAGCGGATAGAGGGTTGGGAGGGGGCGCAGCACGGTCGAAAAAGCAGCAGAATCCGATCCAGAAGAGCTATATTTCCTATATATTCTATAACAGCAGCAGAAATTTCTGCGAAAACCCCGGAGACTTGGCAAGCGACCACTTGAGGATCGAAGGCTTGGATACTTCGAGGTAAACTGCGGCTTCCATTATGACGATCACCGAAAAGCGGACTCTGTTTCGCAAACTGCACGAGAGCGATTGCTTCGCACTCCCAAATCCGTGGGATATCGGGAGCGCGCGCTATTTGCAGCACCTCGGGTTCAAGGCCATTGCCAGTTCTTCTGCCGGCTTCGCTTTCTCGCGCGGGTTGCCGGACAACGCCGTGCCGCGTGATGGAATGCTCGCACACCTTCGCGAACTGGTCGAATCCACGGACATTCCGGTGAACGCAGATTTCGGAAATGGCTTCGCGCATGAACCGGCCGACCTGGCTGAAAACGTGAGGCTCTGCGTGGGAACGGGCGTAGCAGGACTGTCCATCGAAGACTCAACGGGCGACAAAGCAAAGCCGATGTATGCGTTGGAGCACGCCGTCGCCCGCATGAGAGCGGCCCGCGCGGCGATCGACCGCGCCGGCGGCGACGTTATTCTGGTCGGCCGGGCCGAATGTTTCCTGGTGGGGCAGGAAGATCTGGCTGAGGTGGTGCGACGATTGCAGGCTTATGCGGAGGCGGGAGCGGATTGCCTCTACGCACCGGGGATCCGGACCCGCGAAGAGATCACAACCGTCGTGCAAGCGGTTGCGCCCAAGCCGGTCAATGTGCTGATCAGCGCGCCCGGTGGCCTAACGATTCCAGAGGCGGCTGCTCTGGGTGTGCGGCGGGTGAGTGTGGGCGGTGCGCTGGCCCGGGCCGCGTGGGGCGGTTTCATCAGAGCGGCCCGGCAACTGGCGGAGCACGGGACGTTCGACGGTTTCAGCGGGGCGACGCCACACGGGGAACTGAATGATTTTTTTCGGGCTGGTCTGCCTCAACCTTAACCAGGCATCGTGCTCTGCCGGTGGGAAACGGACCCTGGTTTTCTTCCCAAAATCGCGCAATCAAATCCCGTTTGCGGGACGTTTATGAACGACGCTCGCAATCAAGATTTTCGGTAAGGAACGAGATGAGAGGCGTTTAGAACGCTTTGTTTAGTTTGGTACATCGCTTGCATATGGAGGCGGCGCGGGTTTCTTTGTCGCGCCCGTCTCAACACCCATTATGTATCCACGTTTTATTACCTATCTTTTCATCACCGCGCTGATCGGAACCGGTCTTTACGCGCAAAGCTCGCCGCCTCCGCTTACGGTGGACCAATTGGTGGCCAAGAATATCGAAGCCAAAGGGGGCACGGCCGCCATTCACGCCATGAAGTCCGTTCGGTTCACGGGGAAAATGATTGTGAACGGCGGACAAATCCAGCTGGCCTACACCCTGACGAAGAAGCGTCCAGGAGAAGTGCGAACGGAAGCGACGCTCCAAGGGATGACCATGATCCAGGCCTATGACGGGAAGGATGGATGGAAAGTGGCGCCTTTTCAGGGACGCAAGGATCCAGAGAAAATGTCAGCCGACGACTGCAAGTCGCTGATGGAAGATGCCGAGATCGGTGGGCCCCTGGTGGATTGGAAAGAGAACGGCAGCACCGTCACCTACCTCGGGACCGAAGATGTGGAGGGCACCGAGGCGCACAAACTGAAGGTCGTCCGCAAGAGCGGGGACGTGAGTTTTGTTTATCTCGACCCTGACCACTTCCTCGAGATCCGTATCCTGAGCCAGCGAACCGAACAGGGGGCGCAGATTGAAGTGGAGACGGACCTGGGTGATTACGAAAAAATCGACGGCATGTTCGTTCCCTTCTCCATCGAGTCGGGACCCAAGAATTCGAGCGACAAACAAAAGATCGTTCTGGAAAAAGGTGAAGCCAATATGGCCGTGGATGACGCGGCGTTTCACTTCCCCGCAGCCGCTTCAAAATAATTCGTTATGCGTTTTTTAAATTTACTCACTCTGACTGGACTTTGCTCAATGGCGGTCGCGCGCGCCCAGGAAGCTGCGCCCTACACTTCCGCGACAATCTCCGGGCTCAATGCCCGCAACATCGGTTCGGCGGCCATGAGTGGCCGCGTCTCGGCCATGGCCGCGACCAGGGAACCGTCGGGGAAAATCACGCTGCTGGTGGGAGCCGCCAGTGGGGGCATCTGGAAATCGGACGACAGTGGAACGCGTTACCGGCCAGTGTTCGACGAACAACCGGTGCAATCGATCGGCGCTATCGCGCTCGACCCGAAAAATACGAAGAACGTGTGGGTCGGCACGGGGGAATCATGGACGCGCAACAGCGTGTCGGTGGGCAATGGCGTTTATAAATCGACCGACGGCGGCGAGACCTGGACGCACGCCGGCCTCGACAAATCGGAGCGGATTGCCCGGATCGCGGTTGATTCGACGAACAGCGATACTGTTTTCGCAGCCGTGCCCGGCGCGCTCTGGAGCGATTCGTCGGACCGCGGTCTCTACAAAACAACCGACGGCGGCAAAACCTGGAGCCTGGTGTTGAAAGGATCGAACCTTTCCACCGGCTGTTCCACCGTGGCGATTGATCCGACGGATCCGAACAAATTGTTTGCCGGGCTCTGGGATTTCCGGCGCAAAGGATGGACCTTCCGATCGGGCGGCGACGGGCCGGATAAGCCTTCCGGGAGCGGTCTCTTTCGCTCGGCCGACGGGGGCGCGACCTGGACCGAGATCACCACGGAAAACAGCAAAGGTTTTGCCAAGAAACCATATGGCCGGATTGCGGTGGCGATCGCACCGTCCAACGCGAAGCGCGTATATGCCTTCGTGGAGTCGTCGGAAAGCGCGCTCTACGTTTCGGACGACGGTGGGCAGACCTGGGAGCGTCGCGACAAGAGCACCTGGATGGTGTGGCGTCCGTTCTACTTCGCCAACCTGGTGGTGGACCCGAAGAACCCGGATCGCCTTTTCAAAACCGACGGCGCGCTCATCATGAGCGAGGACGGCGGGAAGAGTTTTGCCACGGTTGGCGGTTTCCAGGGAGCGCACGGCGATGTGCACGATGTCTGGATTGATTCAACCAATCCGCAGACCGTCTTTGCGGGCGACGATGGCGGGATGTGGTACTCCTACAACGGCGGGAGCAAGTGGTGGAAATCGGAGAACCTGCCCATCTCGCAGTTTTATCACGTAAGCGTGGACGAGAATGATCCATATCGCGTTTACGGCGGATTGCAGGACAACAGCTGCTGGGTCGGTCAGTCGGAATTCCCGGGCGGCATCGCCAATGCGCAGTGGGAAAATCTTTATAACGGGGACGGCTTCCACGTTTTTTCGGATCCGGCGGACCCGGACTACGTCTATGCGGAGTTCCAGGGAGGAACGCTCGCACGAGTAAATCGTTACACGCATGAGGCGCGTTCCATTCAACCCAAGCCCAATTACAAGGAGAAGCTCCGGTTCAACTGGAACACGCCCGTGGCCGTTTCTCCCACGGAAAAAGGAACGATTTATGTCGGCGCGCAGTTCCTTTTCCGCTCACGCGATCAGGGCCAGAGCTGGGAGCGCATCTCGCCGGACCTGACGACAAACGATCCGGAAAAGCAGAAGCAGGAACAATCGGGTGGCGTCACCATCGACAACTCGGCCGCTGAAATGCACACCACGATTTATGCGATCAGCGAATCGCCCAAAGGCAAATCGACCATCTGGGCGGGAACGGACGACGGCAATTTGCAGCTGACCCGCGATGGCGGTAAAACCTGGAAGAACGTCGTGGCCAATGTGCCCGGCCTGCCCAAGAACTCCTGGGTGAGCTGGGTCCACGCCAGCAACTTTGAGGCAGGCACGGCCTACGCCGCCTTCGATCGGCACACCCTGGGCGATTTTGCTCCCTATGTTTTTCGCACGACAGATTTTGGGGCGACCTGGTCGCCGCTCGTTAGTCCAACGGACGCGAAGGGAGTGAGGGGGCACGCCCATGTCATCAAGGAAGATCTGGTGCAGCCGAGCCTGCTCTTCCTCGGGACCGAGTTCGGTCTTTATGTCTCTCTTGACGGCGGCAAGGGCTGGGCGCAGTTCAAAGGCTCGCGCTTTCCCGCCGTGGCGGTACGCGATTTCGCCATCCAATCGCGCGCCAATGCGCTCGTTCTGGCCACCCATGGCCGCGGCCTGTGGATCATTGACGATATCACGCCGCTGCGCGCGCTGACCCCGGAAGTGCGGGCCCAAGAGGCTACGTTTATGGCGGCGCAGCCGGTGCAACAGCGCGTGCAAGGGAACGGCGGGTGGGCCAGTGGCGATGCCACCTTCGTGGGGGACAATCCGCCAGACGGCGCGGTTATTACGTATTACCAGAAGTCGCGCCATCTCTTCGGCAAATTGAAGCTGGAAGTGCTGGATGCTTCCGGACGGTTGGTGGATGAATTGCCGGCGAGCAAACGGCCGGGATTAAATCGCGTGGTCTGGAGCATGACGGAAAAGCCGCCGCGCGTGCCGCCGGCCGCGCAGATCGCCTTTGCCGGCATTCACGGCCCGCGCGTGTTGCCGGGTGTTTACACCGTGCGCATGACGAAGGCTGGAAAAGTTTCCGAAACGAAACTGACGGTGGGCCTGGATCACCGGGCCAAGTTCAGCGAAGCGGATCGCAAGGCGCAGTTCGACGCGGCCATGAAGATTCACGCCCTCTTCGGCGACGAGAGCGCTTTGATGGATCGGATTATCGCGTTGCGCGGCAGCTTGGCCAAGGCTTCCGCCGCCTTGCCGCCGGCCGACGCTACCCGTAAACAGGTGATGGATTTTGACGGCAAGGTGGACGCCGTGCGGAAGCAGATCGTGGCGACGACAGAAGGCGGAGCCATCACCGGAGAAGAACGTTTGCGTGAGCATACGGACCAGCTGTACGGCGCCATCCTTAGCTTTGAGGGCAAGCCGACCGAATATCAGATTGCCAATATCGACGCGCTCCGGCGGGAATTGGTCGACGCCACGAAAGATTTTGAGGAACTCAATACGAAAGGGCTGAGTGGCTTGAACGAAGCGCTCCAGGCCAAGGGTATCTCACCAGTGGCAGCCGCGCCTGACAAAGTGGCCGTCCATGAGGAAGAGGCGGGAGGGGCCTCGACGGGACTTGTCCGTGCGAGAGATCCGGACGGAGCGGGCGCGCAAACGATTCTGCCAACGTCATTCCGCCTGCTGCACTAAGAACTTACATGCCGGAACCGGCCGCCGGTAAGTCGGCGCGAAGTTCTTTCTTCAGCAGTTTGCCCCAGCCTGCATTGTAGGGATGGACTTTTTGGGCGGGCCGGCCGTTTTGTTCTATCGGGTAACCCTGGTTGGCCCAGTCGAAGATTGAGCCCGTCATGTTCTGCACATTGGTGAACCCGGCCTCCTGTAATTTCTTGGCCAGACCGGCGGACCGGTAACCCACCGAGCAGTAGGTCACGATCGCTTTGTCTTTGGGCAAGGCCACGGCGGCCGCGTTGGAGCCAGGCTCAATGCGTTGCGCGCCATGGATATGGCTGACGTCAAATTCCGCTTTTGTGCGCACATCCAGCAGGATCGGTTTTTCGCGGTGCGGATCGCGTAGCCATTGATCGAGCTGGGACGAATCAATTCGGGGCACGCCGGGGAAGTCGTGACGGACCTTCCAGTTTACGAGCGACCATTCCAGACCTTGCGCGTGGAGGATCGTTGCTGCGGACAAAAGCGCGGTTACTAATAAGAGGAGGGTGGTCGTTCGCATGGCCGATGGGGAAGCAGGCGTTGAACGTTCAACTCAGAGAGTGGCGCGAATTGGAATCACGCTGAAAGGTTGTCGGTTGGGATGACGGGGCGCTTGGGGACAGTACCGTCGGGCAGCTGCCAAGGGCGTTGTTTTTGAAAAGGGAGCAGGAACAGCTTTCCCCAGGTCAGTTCCTGTTCGTCGCGATAGCCGGCCACGCCAATGTTGATGGCATCCTGCGGAATATCGCGACGCAAAGTGCCATGAAGTTTGTCCCACCAGGAGAAGATGGTCCCCCAGTTCGAGTTCGTTTCGCGTTGCACGATGGAGTGATGAATCCCGTGCATGCGCGGGGTCACGATGCAGGAATGAAGAAAGCGCTCCAGCCGGATGGGGAGCCGCCAATTGGAATGCTCAAACAGATTGGCCGTTTCGAAGAGGAGCTCGAAAGCTACGAGCGACCAGAAATCGATGCCGAAGAAGACGACGGCCCCCATGCGAAAAGGGACGGACATGATGACTTCGCCGAGGTGAAACCGGATGCCGGTACTGACATCCATGTCGAGGTCGGAGTGATGGATGTTATGAAACCGCCACATGACGGGAACGAGATGCAGGGCGACGTGCCACCACCAGTAAAGATAATCCATCAGGAATACACCGAACACGACGATGAACCAGTGTGGCACCGGGAGAGGGAGCCAGTGGAGAAAGCCGAAGTGATGACGCGCCGCCCACAGAGCCGTCAGGAGAGGGAGCGGGACTAACGAGATGCGAGCCAGGGCGAATCCCGGGACGGAGAACAAGGCATTCCGGAGAAGGCGGCGGAAAAACTGAAAATGCGGCGGACGCAACGGCAACTTCCATTGGAGGAAGAGCAAGGCGACAAAGAGGACGGCAAAGAAAGGTCCCCCGAATGATTCGAGGAGAGGGGTCGTGGGTAGCATGAGAGGTGAGGCAGACGCTCAACGGTGATGGCCCTGTGCTCAACAGCAAATGCGCGGACCCCGCGCTACGTTTCATTGACAAGGGCGGCAACCTCGGCGAATTGGCCAGTCCTAACGGACTATGCTGAAACTTTTGCTGATCTCTCTCGCGCTGATGACTTTTCCCGTTCCGCTCATGCATGCGCAATCACCCAGCCCTTCTCCGGAAGAAAGGCGGGCCAAGCGGTATACGATCGAGCAGTTCATGGATACGGTCCGAGTGGGGGGGGCCGCCTTTTCGTGGGACGAAAAATCAATTCTGTTTCATTCCAACAAAAGCGGGATCTTCAACGTCTATAGCATGTCCGTGGGAGGGGGCCCGGCGCAGCAGTTGACCCATTCGACCAAGGAAAGCACCTACCTCGTATCGGCCTTCCCGTCCGATGATCGATTTCTTTACACTTATGACAAGGGCGGGGACGAAAACTCGCATCTCTATATAAGAGAGAAGGACGGGACCGAGCGGGATCTGACCCCGGGCGAGAAGGTGAAGGCCAATTTTCTGGGTTGGAGCAATGACCGGCGATCGTTCTATTTCTCGACGAACGAGCGGAATCCCAAGTTCTTCGATATTTTTCAGATGAACGCGATGGATCTGAAGGCCAAACTGCTCTTCAAGGACGACCAGGGATTCCAGTTTGCGGACATTTCGAAGAATCGGCGGTCCATCGCTTTCAGTAAGCCGGGCCGGTCCACGGCCGACTCTGACGTCTATGTCTACAACACGGAGACGAAGGAGATGAAAAACGTCTCGCTGCACCAGGGCGACGTGCAGAACAGCGCCCAAGTTTTCGACGTGAATTCAAAGTATCTCTACTTTCTCTCCAACGAAGGCGAGGAGTTCGCCTATATCGCGCGTTACAACCTGGCAAACGGGGAGCGCAGCCAAGTTGAGAAGGCGCCGTGGGATATTACGGAGACCGCTTTCTCGCACAACGGCAAGTACCGGGTAATCAGCACGAATGAGGACGCGCGCACCAAGATCAAGATTTATGAAGACCAGACCGGGCAGGCGGTGGCGCTGCCCGCATTGCCTGAGGGCGATATCACGGGCGTCAGATTCTCGGATAGCGAGACGAAGATGGCTTTCTATCAGGACGCCTCCCGTTCGCCCGGAAACCTTTACCTCTACGATTTTGGCACGAAGAAGGCGACCCAGCTCACGAAGAGCCTCAATCCGGAAATCGATTCGGTGGACCTGGTGGAGGCTCGCGTTATCCGCTACAAATCTTTCGATGGACGGGAAATTCCCGCCATTCTTTACCAGCCGCATGGGACGACTGCGGCCAGCAAGGTTCCGGCAATTGTGCGGGTCCACGGCGGACCGGGCGGACAGGCGCGCACGCCCTACAACGCCTCGGTGCAATTTTTGGCGAACCACGGATATGCCGTGCTCGACGTGAACAACCGCGGCTCGAGCGGCTACGGCAAAACATTTTTTATGGCCGACGACCGCAAGCACGGGCGGGAGCCATTGTGGGATTGCGTGGAAGCCAAAAAATATCTGGCTTCGTTAGGCTACGTCGATGCGAATAAAATCGGGATCATGGGTGGATCGTACGGTGGTTACATGGTTCTGGCCGCGCTCACCTTTAAGCCGGAGGAGTTCAGCGTGGGGGTCGATCTTTTTGGAGTGTCGAACTGGGTCCGCACTCTCAAGAGCATACCGCCCTACTGGGAATCGGAGCGCAAAGCCCTCTATAACGAGATTGGCGATCCGCTCACTCAGGAGCAGATGTTGCGCGACATCTCCCCGCTTTTTCACGCCGAGAAGATCGTCAAACCGTTGATGGTGTTGCAGGGGGCCAACGATCCGCGGGTAATCAAGTCCGAGTCCGACGAGATTGTGCAGGCGATCAAAAAGAATAATGGCGTGGTCGAGTACGTCGTCTTTGACGATGAAGGACACGGGTTTACGAAAAAGACAAACGAGATTCGGGCCTACAAGGCGATCCTCGATTTTCTGGACAAGTATTTGAAGGGTTCACAGAACTAACGCGGGCTCGGGCCGGAAGCCGAAGAAGGCTCGCCTCTACACCCGGCCCGTGGAGAATGGGCTCATGCCAGATGAGCTACCGCGAGCAGCAAATCCCGATGTCGCATCGATCGACGCCATTATCGCCGCCGCCTACGACGTAATCTCGGGACCGGCGGGCCAGGAGAGAGATTGGGAGCGGGAACGATCTCTCTTTCTTCCGGCGGCCCGATTGATCCCCACGAGCGGGAAGGCTGGTGTGACCAGCCTGGCGGGCAAACTCGAGCCGCAGTTTCTGGACGTGGAAGGTTATATCGCCCGATCGCGCCAGTACCTCGAGCAGAGCGGTTTCTACGAGAAGGAAGTGGCGCGAAGGACGGAGCAGTTTGGCAGCATCGCGCATGTCTGGAGCACCTACGAGTCGCGGCACAACAAGAGCGACGCGAAACCGTTTATGCGCGGGATCAACAGCATTCAGTTGTTTTCCGATGAGAACCGCTGGTGGATCGTGAGCATTTACTGGCAGCACGAGAGCCCGGCCGATCCGTTGCCGGACCAGTATCTTAGCTCAGCTTAGCGAGGGCCGAATCTGAGGGGACGGGCTCACTCGTGCTCGCTTTTTCCCATTCGCTGTTCAAACGCTCGAGATTTTCGCAGACGGCGGCAAGATCGCGGTTGATGGTCACAGCGCGTCCGCCCGCTTCGTAGGCTGCCGGATCTTCCAAGGCCGCGGTGAGTTCCTTTTGCTGCCCCTCGAGAGCGGCGATCTTCATCTCGAGCTCCGCCAGGCGTCGTGCCTTTTCCCGTTCCGCCTTGGCCCGTTCCTTCCGTTCTTCCGCTTCCTGGCGTTTGCGTTGCTTTTGCTCTTTCAAGCCGGGGCCATTTTTTTCCGCACCGTCGGCCCCGACCACCTGTGGCTGATCGTTGCTCAGGGTTTGTCCGGCCGTGAGGGCGATCCTGGCCGACCCGGCCTTGGATTTCTCCAGGTAATAATTGTAATCGCCCGGATAGGGGGTGAGGCGGCCACTACTGATGTGCAGAACGCTCGTGGCAATCTTGCGAATAAAATGCACGTCGTGACTGATGAAGAGGAGGGTGCCGTGATATTGCTGGAGGGCCCCGATAAGCGCGTCGATGGATCCCACATCGAGGTGAGTGGTGGGCTCATCCATAAGCAGCAGATTCGGGGGATCGAGCAGGAGTTTGACGAGGGCGAGGCGCGATTTCTCGCCGCCGCTCAGGACGGCGACCGATTTAAAGACGGCGTCCCCGCTGAAAAGGAAGGAGCCGAGAACGGTCCGGGCGGTTTGCTCGGGCACGGGGTTGGGCGCATCGAGCACGCTTTCGATGACGGTTTGGCGCGGGTTGAGCATTTCCACGCGATGTTGCGCGAAATAACCGACGCGAACATTGTGGCCAAGCTCGCGCACTCCGTATTGCACGGGGAGGACGCCGGCGAGCAGCTTCAGGAGGGTCGATTTGCCCGCGCCGTTCGGCCCGACCAGGACGGTTCGCTGGCCGCGCTCGGCGTGAAATTGCAACCCGCGATAAACGACAAGCTGTCCGTAGGCGTGATCCACCCCGTTTAAGGAAATGGCGCGCAAACCGCTGCGAACCGGCTGGGGAAAACGGAATTTGATCGTCTTCCCGGCGGCTTCGGGCGCCGCGATCTTCTCCATGCGATCGATCTGCTTCAACTTGCTTTGCGCCTGCGAGGCCTTGCTGGCCTTGGCGCGAAAGCGGTCGGCGAACAACTGGAGCGCGGCGATTTCCTTCTGCTGATTCTTGTAGGCGGAGAGCTGTTGTTCGGCGCGTGCCGCTTTTTGTTCAAGGTAATTGTCCCAATTGCCGCGGTAACGGAGCAGCTTGGAATGCGTGATTTCGACGATGCTGCCAACCAGACGATTCAGAAACTCGCGGTCGTGCGAGATCATGAGGATCCCGCCCGGGTAGGTGGCGAGATATTCCTGGAACCATTCGAGGGACTCAAGGTCGAGGTGGTTGGTCGGCTCATCGAGAAGAAGCAGGTCCGGCTCCATCACGAGAAGGCGCGCAAGATGGGCGCGCATGATCCAGCCGCCGCTCAAGGCGCGAGCGGGGCGATCGAAATCCGTTTCACGAAAGGCGAGGCCGGCCAGGACGCGCTTGGCTTTTGGTTCCAGCTGCCAGCCGCCATGTTCGTCGAAGATGTGGAGAGCCTGGTGATAGGCTGTGTCATCCGCGGCGTTCCCGCTTTCGTGTTCCTTGATGATCTTCTGCGCCTCAACCAGTTCAGGAGAGATGGCCATGGCCAGCTCGAGCACCGTTTCCTCACCGGCCGAGGCCGTTTCCTGCGGGAGAAAGCCAATGGTCGCGTTCTTTTCGAAGGCAATCTTGCCGGCGTCCGGAGAGGCTTCGCCCAGCAGCAGGGAAAACAGAGTGGATTTACCCGCGCCATTTGGTCCGACCAGGCCAATGCGATCGCCCCGGTTGACCTGGAGCGAGACATCCTCAAAGAGAATCCGCCCTCCGAAAGACTTGGTCAGTTGAGAAACAGTGAGCATGAGGGACGCGCAGTTTTGCCCACGAGGGGCGTTGTCGCAACTAGCTCAGGAATTCGGCGAGCGGCTGCATCGGCTCGATATGCGAACAGAAGATTTTGAAAGCGGCCAGGATAGGCACGGCCAGAATGATCCCGGGGATCCCCCAGAGCCATCCCCAGAAGGAGAGGGACAGAAGAATCATGACCGGGTTCAAAGTGAGGGAGCAGCCCATCACCCAGGGAGTGATGAAATTTCCTTCCAGAGAGGCGAAGCCGAGATAGATGGCCGGGAAGAGGAGCGCGTAACTGAAACTGCTAAAGCTGAGCACTGCTCCGAGGGTCAGGCAGACGATGCCGGTAAGAGCGCCGAGGTAAGGAATGAAATTGAGCACGGCGACCATCGCGCCCCACATAATCGGATTACGCAGGCTGAGGAAGCCGACCACGGTTCCGACGGCAATTCCGAGACAAACATTAATAAGCGTGACCGTGAAGAGATAACGCGACACCTGTTCTTCGATTTCCGTGGCGATCGCCACGGCCCGTTTCTTGTCGGAGAGGGTGGGAAGCAGCTTGATCATCTTGGTCAGAAAAACTCCGTCGTAGGCGAGCAGGAAATATAGAAGGATCAAAACAAGAGCGATGCTGGTGATGAACTCCGGGGTGCGCACGACCAGGAGCTCCGCGATCGGATGGCGTTTTACTTCGACGGCTGGCTTGGTCTTGGAATCGCCTGGCACCGCCAGCTTTTCGATTTCGCTGTTGGTCTGCGCGATTTTTGCCATGGGTTGCCTCAGAGGCATCAGCTTGGACTGCAATTGTTGCAGGCTGAACGGTGCTTTTTCGAGCCAGCCGGAAGCTGGAGCGGACAGATAGGAAACGCCAAAGCCAGTCAGGCCCAGAAAGGTAATGAGCACGAGCGCGGCCGAGATGGAAGGCCCGATCTTAATCCGAGCAAAAGCGCGCACGATGGGCCGAAGCAAATAGCTCAGCATGACGGCCAGCACGAGCGGCAGCAGAATCGCTCGCATAAAATACATGGTGTAAAAGAGCGCCAGAACAAAGAGGCCGGTCAGCGCGATGGAGCGGATGTCGAACTTCTTGGGTAGAAGATCGGCCAACCGAATGCGCGTGACCGCAGGCTGGCCCTGGTCGGACTTCGATGGCAAGGCGATGGGTGACGGGGACTCCATATTTCGGGTTGTCTATCCCATGACGGTTGGGCCAGAGCAAGGGCTCTCGCTTCTCCTGCGGAGAATGTGCGCAACGAAGCCGGCTTGGCCGCTGCTGCAGCTACGAAGCGGGCGCTGTTTGTGGCTCGGGAGGCGCGGCAGCCAGCAAGGCCTCCGCCAGTAAATCAAGCCCAACCGGCTTGGAGAGGACGGCGACGGCGCCGGATTCACTCAAATCCGTGATGGGCGACCAGCCGGAAACGAGAATGACGCGAGCGGCGGGATCTTTGGCCAGAATATTTCGGCAGGCGGTAGCGCCATTCAGCTTCGACATCCAGTAATCCATCAGAACGACGTCGGGCTGGTGCCGCGTGTAAGCCTGGATGGCTTCAAACCCGGATCCGACCACTTCGACGACCTGGTGGTTACAGTGTGTAACCAGTTCAGCCAGCGTGGCTCCCACACTCTTTTGATCGTCAGCAATGAGAACCCGCATGCCGGTCTTGCAGAAGTTTTCATGCCACGAGTCCCCTTTTGCTCTTTGCGCTGAAATCGACGGCGAGATAAGGCAAATAGATCGGCTCATACGATTCATATGCGTCATGAGACTTTTCATCTGCGGGTTGGCAGGAATGTTGGGATTTGCGTTTGCTGGCCATTCGCTGGCGCGGCGCGGCACTCACAAGCGGCCGAAGCTCCGGTCATTTCGCCCGTGACTGTCGGCACTCTTGGGAACGAGCCGATCGTCCTGCGCGCTCCCGACGGCACTCTTTATATCAGCGCGTTACAACATTTTTACCGATCGACCGATGGCGGCGCGACCTGGTCCAATCTGGTTGGGCCACCCGAGGCCTCGCAGTTGAATCTGAATTCCGACAGTTCGATCTCCGTTGATCCAAACAATCGCGTCTATTTCACGTTCGATTATCCTTACGCGGGGACGACGGCGGTTTGCACGAGCGACGACAAGGGGGATACGTGGACCTGCAATCCGGCGGTGGTCCCGGGCGGGACGGATCGGATGTGGGTGCTCTCGCCGACTGCGACGGCCGCTTACGAAGTGACAAACGAAGGTCTCTACGAAACGGGCTTCCTGATGAGTACGGCCAGTTCACCCGTCAACCTTCCTGGGTTGAGCCCTTTCAACGGCGTTTCCGATCCAACCGGCGACGGTAAGTATGAGGTGAGCGGAACCAGCAGCGCGAATATGCCGCAGCTCGACATCCTCCATTCCGGCATATCGAAAGTGACAACTGCGCCATGCTCAGCCGGGGCGCCTTGTTACAGGATCGACATGCAAATGAACAACCTGAGCCTTGCACCGACAACCCTGCAGGATCCGAACACCAACCTCGTCTGGCTGACCCAGTGGTTCGTCCCTTCGACCAGCGACCCCATAACGGAAAGAATTTTTACGTTTACGCCGAGTCTAACAATGGCGCAGCTCTGCAATGTTTCGTGGGCGAGAACGCGGCTACGTCGACGGGAGGAGGCGTGAGTCTCACTTACCCGGGTAATGCCCAGTTGCCGGCGGCGAATTGTCAATCAACGCTCGATGCCACGGGGGTGTTTCAATACGAAGACAGGGCCGCCGGCCCTCTCCAGAGACGCTTCTACCGGTTATCGCTTCCGTAGTTTTGGCCCGGAAGAGTCCGCTTACCCGACGCAGATACCCCGACAGAGCGGGGCGGCTACAGCTGCGTTGGCGCGCAGGAGGTTGTCGAGGCGTCTGGAGTCGTCCTGAATTATCGAGGGCGGCGTGCCGGGTCCGAATGGCTGGAGTGATGTTTATCCGCCGCTACCGGCGGAGCCGGATGAGCGGCGCGATAGGATTGGGTGGCCAGGCCGAGCAGAAAACAGACGACCACGAAGATAAGGACTCGCTTCTCTTTAGGCGTCAGCACGAAGCGCGGCACGACCCGATCCTATCGATCGGCGTTGTGAAAGAAAGACCCTTCGCGTCGAAGGGGATCCGAGCCGGCCGTCTATTTCCCGAGAGGCGTGGCGACGTCCGTTCCCGATGGCGGCGTGAAGTCGAAAGTGGCACCGGGAATGGGAGCCCGCGTCTGGTTCGAGTAGGTTGTGACGATGCGATCGCCGTTGGGCTGCAACATCTCGGTCCGCTCAGCCAGCAGATCGTCGTTGAGATGCAGATCAAACTTTTGGAAAAGACGTTTCATGGATGGCCCGCGGGGCAGAAGCTCGACGTCATAGCCGCTCCCGCTCTTGGCGCCCGTGATGTGGAACGTGCTTTCCACGTTCTCCAGATTGAGCGCTGTATTGATCGCGGCGATGGCCGCGTCGACCGGTGAATGTTTGCCGAGGGAATAGTGCTCAGCCGATTTGAAATTAGGATAATAAATCCAGAGCTGCTGCCCGTCACTGACCATGACGCTGGGGGTATTGCCTTTGACTTCCCGGCGGAATTTGTTAGGAATTTGGAACCAGACTTTGCCAGCGCTGGCGATGGGCTTGTTCATCAGCCGGATCACCTTTTCCTCGTGAAAATCGGCCTGCACATGCGGGGAGGCGTTGCGCTTCTCGCGAATGCGCGCGAGCAGGGCTTTGATTTCAGGCGGGGAGAACGGCTCAGCCTGCGCCGCCAGGCCAAGGAGGAAGAAGACGAAAGCGGCGAGCAGACCCACGGTGATCCAATTCTGGCGGAGTCTGGAGGGACCGGCGTTGCCGTCCCATGGGAAGCCAGCGGCGTCCCCTATAGGTGGGCGGAGAGAGTCATCAGTAACCATCGCGTCGCAATGTTAAGAGAAGCGGGCGCCGGTCAATGGCGATTCTCTGCCTTAGTCTTTGCGCCAGATTTTGGGCTCGGTCAGGGCGGCCGCCGGCAGGGTGAAGAAAATGGTAGCCACGAGACTCCAGAAGATGCCAATGGCACAGGCGATGCCGAGCCCGCTGAGCGATGGATTGCGAGCCAGGCCTAACGATCCGAAAC
>JBBRDU010000037.1:0-26236 GCA_038203615.1 Chthoniobacterales bacterium | reverse complement strand
GAGGCTGTGCTGCGCGCGTTCGGTTACCAGGAGCGCATGACCCCGGAGGAGCACGCGGAAGTCCGCGACATACTCGAAGCGGCGGTCGCCGTCGCGCCCGACCACAGTGACTGCCTCGCCGAACTGGCGTCGATCTACTGGCACGAGTACGCGTTCGGCTACAACCTCAGGCCCGATTCAGTAGGCCGTGCCCGTGCTGCCGCGCAACGAGCAGTCGCATCTGCGCCGACCAGCCACTTCGCCCACTGCGCATTCGCTACTTCCTTGTTTTTCGAGAAAGACTACCTGGCCTTCCGCGCGGCCGCGGAGCGCGCCCTCGCCCTGAATCGCATGGATTCCTCCACCGCGGCGATACTGGGAAACATGATCGCTTATGCCGGTGACTGGGAATACGGCCGGAGCATCGTGGAACGAGCGATGCAGCTCAACCCACATCATGCGGGCTGGTATCACTATGTCGCCTTTTGCGATGCCTACCGCAGGCGTGACTATCGCGGCGCACTGGCGAGCGCCCTGAAGGACAACATGCCCGCCTACCATTGGCCGCAAGAGTATTTGGCTGCCGACTATGGGCAGCTCGGCGAAGAGGAGCGCGCGCGCGCGGCCTTGCGGGAACTGCGCGCGTTGGTGCCGAACTTCGGCGCGACGGCGCGGGAGGAATTCGGCAAGTGGCTTGGCGCTGATCTCACTGAGCATCTGCTTGACGGCTTGCGCAAGGCGGGGCTGAAAATTCCTGACGCAGACGCGGCGCCAACGTTGCCAGCAACCGTGAGAAAACCCGCGAGCGAGGCGCACGTGCAAGAAGCTTTTTGGGTTGCAGTGCTCTCGTTTAAAAGTTCGGGCGGCGTAGAGATCGAGTCGTTTGCGGACGGACTCAGCGACGATATCACGACCGGACTTTCTCGGTTCCCGTATCTGTCCGTCGTGGCGCGAGCGGCGGCGGCGCGGTTGAAAGGGCGGCCCGGTGATGAGCGAACGCTAGGCGCTGAACTCGGCGCGCGCTACGTCGTTGAAGGAAGTATCCGTAAGCAAGGTTCCGCCATTCGCGTTTCCGCTCGTCTTATCGATACGGAAAGCGGCGCGCAACTCTGGGCGGAGACTTACGATCGAGATCTGCAGGTCTCAAGTATCTTCGCGGTGCAGGACGATGTTGCGGCCCGCATTGTCGCAACCGTGGCGGATAGCTATGGCGTGCTCGTGAATTCGATGGCGTTGGTGGCCGCAGCAAAGGATGATGCCGACCTCACGCCGGCCGAATGGCAGTTCCAGTATTTCGCCTACCGACAACAGATCACGCCCGCGAACCACGCCGCGCTGAAGAAGCGGCTCGAAGCCGCGCTCGAGCGGGATCAACGTCGCGCGGAGATCTGGTCCTGCCTCGCGCAAATGTATGTCGACGCCTACGCGTTTGGCTTTCAGGCCGACCCGACTGATCTCGATCGGGCTTTGGTCGCGGCCCGCCGTGGCGTCGAGTTCGATCGCACGAATCAGTTCGGGCTCGTCTCGCTCGCGCAGACCTATTTCTTTCGGCAGGACCTCGCCGCATTTCGGCCCGCGGCCGAGCGCGCGATGGCGCTCAATCCGCTCAACACCGACGCGCTCGGCATCCTCGGATTGCTCATCGTACACACGGGCGAGTTCGAACGCGGCGCCGCGATCGTGCGCCACGCGATGGAACTCAATCCGGACCACGCGGGTTGGATGCATTTCGGCCCGATCTGGGAGCACTTCCACAAGCGTGAGTACGAACGCGCACTCGAGCACGCCAATCAGGTGGACATACCCGGCCTTTTCTGGCCCTACCTGGTGGTGGCGGCGACGTGTGGTCATCTCGGTCAGAACGCCGAAGCCACAGCGGCCGTTCGCGATCTGCTCGCGCTCGATCCTGAATTCGCCGCGCACGCGCGCTCGAACATCACTAGCTGGCACTTCGCGAGCGGGCTGCTTGAGCCGCTGCTCGATGGGCTGCGCAAAGCGGGGCTGTCGATTCCCGTAGCTGGCGCAGCTCCCGACTCGCCGCGCTCAAGCGCGTCGGCACCGGCGGATCGCGCCTAAAGGGAAATGCGGTCGATTTCGCTGCGTGCGCCCTAACGGCGTTCGTCACAAACTGCCCCAGAAAACGCGCCGATAGAAGAAGTGCCGGCGGCGTTTCCGGTGTATGATTGAAGATGTCAGATCCAAGAAACGTCGCGCACGACAAGAAAGTGTCGCAGGAAAAGGATCACGAACCACCGAAGTCTGGTGCGACTGGACGCAAATCGAAGAAGCGAAAACAGCCAGCGGCGGCCGGGGCGGTTGACGATCAGCGGTCTAAAACCGCAGCTCCGCCGGCGGCGACGGAGCCGGCCAAGGGAGAACACGCCCCGGGCGAACTGGAAAAGTCGGTCGCTGTCCTTTCCAAGCTCAAGGAGATGGAATTTCACTCTCGCGCCAACATTGAGACGCTGGCCAGCCTCAGCCTCACGATCGAGGACGAGCTCAAACAGAAGGAGTTTGCCGAGGGCATTGGCGACCTCTATTCTGCGCAGGATAATTTTCAGACCAAGATCGCTGCTCTCGTCCAGGGCTACGAAGCAAAGTGCGAAAGTTTGAAGCCGCCGGCGTAACGCCGGAGCAAGGGTCGCGTCCGTCGGCCCTGGTTAGCTGTATTCGCGGCTCGGCGGCACGGACGCTTTCGGCATGTTCAAGCGCAAATAGGAAAGCAGATCGGTCCGTGTAATCAGCCCGAAAAATTGATCGCCGTCCATCACGATGGCGACGCGGCCGCGGCCGAAAACTTCCAGCAAATCATTGATCCTGGCCGACGGAGGAAGCGTTTCAAGTCGGTCGGTCATGGCGGTTTTCACCGCGTCGTTGAAGTGGACCGAGTCGCGATGCACTTTCACGAGCACGTCCGATTCATCCACGATGCCGATGGGTTTGCCCAGCTTGTCGACCACGGGCACCTGGGAGACATCAGCTGCTCGCATGCGCTTGAACGCGGTCAGCAACGTGTCGTCCGGACCGACCGAGATGACCTCGCCCGCTTGGTAACGATGCGAAATCAAATCGTTCAGGTCGCCCTGCGGCGGGCGATGCATGAAACCTTGTTCCGTCATCCAAAAATCGTTGAACATTTTCGAGAGATATTTATTTCCGCTGTCCGCCACGAAGGTCACGACCCGCTTGCGCGTCGTCTGTTCCCGGCAATAGCGCAGAGCTCCCGCCATGAGGGTGCCGGTGGACGAGCCGCCCAGAATTCCTTCCTGGCGCAATAGATCGCGCGCGGTCGCAAAACTTTCCTCGTCGTCGATCTCGTAGGCGTCCGTGACCATCGACATGTCGGCAATATCGGGAATAAAATCCTCGCCAATGCCTTCCACGGCCCAGCTCCCCGACGGCACCAGCTCGCCCGTCTTGACATACTCATAAAGAATCGACCCGGTGGGATCGGCCAGGATCATCTCGATCCCGCCCGGTTTCACTCGCGAAAAAAACCGGCCCAGGCCGGTCAGCGTTCCGCCCGAACCTACCCCGCAAACAACCGCGTCCACGTCATGCCGCATCTGCTCCCAGATCTCTGGCCCGGTGGAGCGCTCATGCGCCATCGGATTGGCCGGATTACTGAATTGATTCACGTAGAAGGCGCCCGGAATTTCCTCGGCCAGGCGCGCCGCCACATCCTGGTAATACTCGGGATGGCCGCGCGTCACGTCCGACCGCACGATCTTCACTTCGGCGCCCAAGGCGCGCACATGAAAAATCTTCTCCTGCGACATCTTGTCCGGAATAACGAGCAGGACCCGATAGCCTTTCGCTCCGGCCACCAGGGCCAGACCGAGCCCAGTATTGCCGGCGGTCGCTTCGATGACCGTGCCGCCCGGTTTCAATTTCCCGTCCTTCTCCGCCGCCTCGATCATGGCCAGGGCCACGCGGTCTTTAATGGAGCCAGTCGGATTCTGATTCTCTAGCTTCACAAAAAGCTGACACGGGCCGGTATCCATCCGGGTGATCTCGACCAGCGGGGTCTCGCCGATGAGCGATAAGATCGCCGGAGGCTTCTTCTGGGCGGCAGGCGGGGCGGGAGCTGGTGAAATCTCGATCATATTTGAAACAAGCTAAGCATCTGGTTGAGGGAATCGATTGTCATCTGATAGTTACATTGGGCACAACGTTATCTCGACTGGGATGCAAGGAACGGGCCAGCCCGGCTGGGGCAGCAGGAATTTTACGGCGTAACGGCCGATTCGACTTTGTGTGACCACTCGGATTGGCTGTCCTCCAGAAATTGCTGCAACACGGGGAACCGCACCTCTCCGTAATTGAGCGCATAACGAAGATCGCCCCCTTTATAAACCCACGTCGTCGGAATCCAGGAAAGCGGCATCCCGGCAAACTGCCTGATCTTGTCCCCGCTGCGCGGACCGGGATCGGCCAGGATCGTGACATTGGGCTGATCCGCCAGCTCGAACTTCTTGAGCATGGCGGCGCCGTCTTCCCCGCCATTCCAGACGGAGACGAAATAGAATTTTACCCGCGGATTATCCTTCACCATCTTCAGCCAGCCGCCGCTTTTCAGCTCGGCTTGGCAATTGGAACACCACGGCGCCCAGAGATGAACCACGCTGACGTCCGGCGAATGGATGGCTTCGACCATTTTTTGCTCGGCGGGCGATCCCGCGAGCACGGAGGCACTGGCCAGGCAAGCGGCCCCTAAAACCGCTGCTATTTTTATTTGTTTCACGTTCCGACAGACTAGGACCAAAAGACCAGCGGCTCAACCTGTCTGCACTCGGCCCTCCAGGTGCTCACCGCTGTCCCATATCCTGGATGGCGATCACCAAGCGGATAGCGGTCCAAATCACAAGGAGAAAGGCGATCAGGCTCAGAATGACCCAGACGGGGGGCCGCCGCCGTTTCGGGTCGGGGTTTTTAATACTAGGATCGATGGGCGGAATATCGGCGAGAACCCTGCTCGGTCACGTGCGAAGTTTCCGTTTTTCGACGTGAAAAAGGGAGGCTCGGGAGCTCCTCGCCGCAGGGTGCCGGGCCGGAGTTGACCTGCCCCTCGAAAACCACTACTGTGGCCATTCGTTTCTGCCGGAGTAATTGCCATTACCCTGCGGAACAGATAGATCCGGCCAAGGCCGGACCGCAAGCAGTGCCCAAGGAGGCCTTTTTATTTATGGTACAAATGCAGGATTTGATGTCGAAACCGATGCCGGAGTTCCGCGAAGGCAGCATCGTCAAGGGGCGGATTTTGGAAATTCGCCCACGCGAAGTGTTGGTGGACATCGGTTACAAGTCCGAGGGCGTTATCTCTTCACAAGAGTTTGATGACATCGACTCCCTCGAAGTTGGCGATGAAGTGGACGTTCTCCTGGAGCGACTGGAAAACGATGAAGGCATGGTTATCCTTTCCAAAGAAAAGGCCGCCTACCGCCAGAATTGGAACAAGATCGCCGCCGTTTTTCAGGGCGACGGCCTCATCAAGGGCAAGGTCAAATCCGTGGTCAAAGGCGGGCTCATGGTCAACATCGGCGTGGAAGCCTTCCTGCCCGCGTCGCAGATCGACATCGTGCCGCCCAAGGACCTGCAGCAGTTCGTGGGCAACACTTACGATTTCAAGATCGTTAAGATTAATGACGACCGCAAAAACGTGGTCTTGAGCCGCCGCGAATTAATCGAGCAGGAACGCAGCGAGAAACGCCAGAAGTTCCTCGAAGGCGTCAAGATCGGCGACCGCGTCAATGGCACGGTCAAGAATCTGACCGATTTCGGCGCTTTCATCGATCTCGATGGGATGGACGGATTGCTCCACATCACGGACATGACCTGGGGCCGCCTCGGCCATCCGAGCGAACTGGTTAAGGTCGGTCAAGCACTCGAGGTAATTGTGCTCGATATCAACAAGGAGAAAGAGCGCGTCTCACTGGGTCTCAAGCAGACGCAGAAGAATCCGTGGGACCAGATCGAAGAGCGCTTCCCCGCCGGCCAGAAGGTCAAAGGCAAGATCACCAACCTGGTTCCCTACGGAGCCTTCGTCGAACTGGAAGAAGGGGTCGAAGGCCTCATCCATGTCTCCGAGCTTTCCTGGACGAAACGCATCATGCGTCCCTCCGATATCCTGACCCAGGGTCAGGAAGTCGAAGCCGTCGTGCTCGGCGTGAACAAAGAAGAACAGAAAATTTCGTTAGGCCTGCGTCAGCTCGAACAGAATCCGTGGGATGAGATCGAGAAGAAATTTACCATCGGCAGCAAGGTCAATGGCAAGATCCGAAACATGACTGCCTACGGCGCTTTCGTCGAGCTGGAGGAAGGCATCGACGGCATGATTCACGTCTCTGACCTGAGCTGGACGCGCAAGATCAATCACCCGAGCGAAGTTTTTAAGAAGGGCGACGAGATTGAAGCGGAAGTCATCGATATCGATAAGACGAACCAGCGGATCAGCCTCGGCATCAAGCAACTGGCCGACGATCCGTGGAAGGAAATCGACCAGAAGTACAAGATCGGTGATCTCGTGCAGGGCAAAGTCACGAAGCTGGCCAGCTTCGGAGCGTTCGTGCAATTGCAGGACGACATCGACGGTCTCGTGCACATCTCGCAGCTCAGCGAGGATCATGTGGCCAAGGTGAAAGACGTGCTCAAGGTTGGCCAGGACGTGGAAGCCCGCGTCATCAAAGTCGACAAGGTGGAACGCCGTATCGGTCTTTCCATCAAGGCCGCCAATTATTCCGAGGAAGAACTGCGCAAGGAATCCGAAGCGTTCGACACTCTTCGCCCCGGCGAAGACATGGTCGGTCTGGAGAAAGCTTTCGCCGCCGCGGAGCAGGAAGATTATCGCCCCGGCGAATCGAAGAAGGTGGCGAAGAAAGAACCCAAGGAATCCAAAGAATCCAAGAAGAAGTAATGTGGGAGGGGGCCTCAGCGCCCCGACTTCTTCAACGGTAAGGGAAGCTGCCAGCATCCCTGGACTTGGAACGCCGCGCCCCCTACAGGCAAATACCCTGTGGTTACGGTTTTGGGGCGCTGTCCTTTCGACTAGCCAAGAGATAGTCTAACGACATCCAGTCATCTTCGCGCGGGCACCAGAGAGCGAAGAGAAGGAGCGCAAAGCGCGGGATGACGTGACCGGAAAAATCATAAAGAGGTTCGTGCAAGAGGTGCCCGAAGGTCACGATCACGAGGACCGATCCGAGCGCGACCAGAGCGTCGCGCGTGCGCAGCCCTACGATCAGCAAACCTCCGGCGATTAGCTCAACGAACGGGATGCTGATGCCCACAAACCAGAGCGACCAGACCGGCAGAAAGGTATCGGCGAATGGGAGAAAATATCTCCGGGCATGTTCGAATAATCCAAGCTGAAAAACCTTCCATACGCCGGCCATAAAGAAGATCAGGCCGAGAATGAGGCGGGTGAAAAGCAAAGCCCAGGCGCGGTGAAAAGGCTTAGTCATTTAAGCAAACGTCCAATGCTTAAGTCAGAACATCGTGATGGAAAGCCTGCGTATCCCCTCCAAACTCCGTGATTGTTCCATTTCCCTCGGTCGTGGTCGTGGTGGTGGTGGTCCAGCATGCTGTCGCCTTCACCCTATTTTTTTTTGATAATGTCCTGGCCGGATCAACGCCGATGCGGCGCAGGAGATCGGCGAAACGCGGATCGGAATGAAGCAAACGAAATTCGCGATCGAAACTAATCCGGTGAATGGGGCCCGAGTGCTCGTCGACGGCGCGGCTCAACCAGCGAATGGCTTCATTCTTCTCGCCCAGGGACATGTAGACGGAGGCGATTTGATCTCCCGGAAAGTAACTCGTGTTCGCGATCCTGATCAGTTCTCCCAGGATTTTTTGCGCCTCTTCCTTCCTCCCCAGACCCGCATAGGTCATGGCCAAACCAGCCGTGGGTTGCCCGCTGGTTTGGGCCACTCTGAGATAAATCTCGAGCGCTTCCTGCAACTTCCCCTGCTCCCGGTAAACAAGCGCGAGATTCGGCTCGAAATAAACATAGTTCGGGTCGATCTCCATGGTTCGTTTGGCCGCGGCAAAGGCATCGTCCAGGCGATCATTCGCGACATCTGCGCTGACTTCCCAGTTTCCGATTATGGGCGAAAGGGGGTCGAGGCGAACGGCCGCCCGCATGTGCTCAAGCCCGTCCTCGCGATTGCCCATGGATGATTGCAGCAACGCCATGAAAAAATGCGCGACCGCGGAATTCCGATCGATCTGAAGGGCCCGCTTCAGTTCGGCTTCCTCGCCTTTCAGGTCGTAAGCGAGGATACGCTTTGTTTCCCCGAGGTAACAGTGCGCTTCGGCATCCCCTTCGTTGAGGGCGAGCGCATGGGTGGCGGCCACCTGCGCCTTGGGATTGGCGTCGAGCGGACGAACATAGGCATCGGCCAGCCAGACCCAATCCTTGGCGATGCCTGTCCAGGCCCGCCCCAATTTCGGATCCTTGTCCAGGGCGCGCTGAAACAGATCGAGACTCTTTCGTAGCTCCGGCTCGGTGCTCTTGTTCGAGAGATACAAACCTTGCAAATAAAGATCGTAGGCCTCGGTGTTGAGCTCCGCGCGGGGGGTTGGCGCCACGGCCAGCTTGATTTTCAAGGCTTCGACGATGGCGTGCGTAATCTCATCCTGCAGCGCGAACACGCCCGCCAACTCGCGCTCGTAGGTCTCCGACCAAAGATGAAAGCCGTCGCGCGCATTGACCAATTGCGCCGTGATGCGCACGCGGTTGCCCTCGCGGCGCAGGCTTCCTTCCAACACGGTCGACACATTCAGCTTGCGACCAATTTCACTGGCGTCATCATTTTTCCCTTTGAACGAGAAGGAGGAAGTGCGCGCGACCACGCGCAGCCCCTCCGTTTTGGCGAGGGCATCGAGCAGTTCCTCGCTCATGCCGTCACAAAAATATTCCTGATCCCTGGCCTGGCTGAGATCGACGAAAGGAAGAACCGCGATGCTTTTATCGGGTACGGAAGAAGCCGGGGCGGGCGGGCCAATCGTGGCGAAACGGCGGTGAATCACCAATGCGCCCAATCCGGCCGCGAGCAACAGCACCGCCACAACCGACACGACGATGGTCTGGCGCGAGCGTGCCGCTTTGCCTTCGCGCGCGAGCGCTTCCGCCTGCGCCCGTTGAACCTTTTCCGGCACCGCCGGGTTCCCAATTTCTTCGATATAAAAATTTACGAGCGAAATTTTCTGGCCGTGTTTGATCTCGCAATCTCCGATCTCGTACAAATGTTTGCTCCAACGCGGCAAGGGCGCCAGATCGTAGGCCACTCTCCGGGAGAGGAGGATGTGCCCGGCATCCCCGCAATCCATGACGCGCTGGGCCAGGTCGATGCCGGCGCCGGCCACGTTCGCTCCCTCGTTCACATCCGTAACACGATGGACCGGTCCGCTGTGAATGCCCTTGCGCAGGTGGATGTCGGGATGCGTCTTGAGGGCTGAGCTCACTTCCATGGCGCATTCCACCGCCGCTTCCGGGTCGCCGAAGAAAACCAGCGCCATGCCGTCACCGGTCGGGAGCGAAACGAGTTTGTTCGCGGCTTGCGCAACCCGGAAGCGGACCGTGCCCCGAACCAGCCGGTTCAACTCCGCCATGAGGCGCGTCTGCGCGTCGATCAAAAGCTTCGAGTACCCCACCACATCCATGGTGAGCACATGGCCGATCTCGACTTTGCCCTCCGTCTCATCCTCGCTAGTCATCATTCACCGGCATCATAGAATCGATTTGGATTCGCCGGAAGTGGCGATTCACGTTCTCCGTGGAGGGGCCGCCGCGCTGCGGCGGCCACTCCGCGGATCAACCACTCCTTTGGCGCGTGAACCAGCGCCACCGCTCCGTGTGAGCGCCCAATGGGCGCCGATTGGTTAACATCGCGCTCGGAGAGCCCGATCCACCTGGCGTTCCCTGCTAGCGGCAGTTGGTGGAACGGCCTCTCCGAGGACGTTGCTAAAAGACGTAGCGCCGGAGGCGCTCATGATTCTGCTTCGCTGCGGTGAAGATTCGCTCCCAGCTCGCGATCCACCTTATTGTCTGGGCGTGATCTGAATTTCCACCACGTCAGGCGCTTCCGCGTTCACGATGCTGGTGTTCGGCACATCCAGTCCCATTGCTTCCAGCCCTTTTCGCATCGTCGGGAAATGCGGAGGAGCGTGCGTCACATCCTGGCATCCAATCCGGATTCCGCTCGACGGCCTGCTCGTCGTAAAAAAATTCACGGGAGCGCGTTCCACCGCGTCGAATCCCGCTTCCTTTAGCAGGTGGAGGAGATCCGCTCCGAACGCGTGCGTTTCCTGGTTTTCGAAAAATGCGGAGACGATGACTTTCCCGGTGGGAAGTCCCCGGACCGCTTCCAGGAATTGCGTTCGTTGCAACGGTGGGATGGTGCGGGGGCCCTGCTTCGCTTCGACCCGTTGCACCGACTCCTGCGCCTGGCTGGCGGATTGCCGCGCCGTATTCAATTCCTTTTCGAGCTCGGACAGACGGGCGAGCCTTTGTTCCTCGATCCGGCGAACATTGGCCAGTTCCGTTTCCAACTGTGTCAGGCGCGAGGCCTTGGCTGCTTCCGCGCGCTGCGCATCGGTCAGCTTGCTTTCTACTTGCGAAAGCTTCGAGGTTTTTGCTTCGTCGAGGCGGTGCACATTCGCCAGTTCGCCTTGCACCTGCGCCAGCTGCACAGCCTTCGCTTCCCCGGAGCGTCGGGCCTCGGTCAGCTTGCTTTCCAACTGCGAAACTTGAGAGCTCGTGGCCTTTTCCGAGCGCCGGGTTGCCGCCAATTCTGTCTCCAGCTCCGAAATTTTCCTGGCGCTGGCCTTCTGCGATTTCCGCGAGTCGGCCTCGCTATTCGAACTTTCCTCCCGGACGAAAGCCGGCTGGGAAATGGTTTTTAGCCCCCCGCTCTTGGCCAGGGCTCTCGCGGTCAGCGCGGTCCCGCTCCGATACATAAGGAAGAGGCAGATCAAAACAATTGCGGCCGCGACCACCCCAATGACGGTAGCGGTCGTGTTCATGGCGTTCAGGGCATGCTCTGACCACGCCTGCAGGTTCATGATTGAAATCATATTGGCACGTTTGGAATGAATTGGCCGGTCTACCGGGTGGAATTGAACCACGATATTCTTGGGTCGGCCAGCGTCCATACTCAGGCGGTAATACCCACTCTGCCTTGGAATGGAAGGAAGAACTGCACCGGCAAGCCGCTTTGTCCCAGTTCGTTAGAACTCGGCGCTGCCCGGAGTGCGCGCAAAAGGAATGACGTCGCGAATATTCGAGACGCCTGTCACGAACATGAGCATGCGCTCGAAGCCGAGGCCGAAACCCGCGTGCGGGACCGTTCCGTAACGCCGCAGATCGAGGTACCATTTGTAATCCGCCAGATCCATCTGGTGGCGCCGCATGTTTTCTTCCAGTACTTCCAGTCTCTCTTCACGCTGACTCCCGCCCACAATCTCGCCGATTCCCGGCACCAGCAGATCCATCGCAGTCACCGTTTTATCATCGTCGTTCAGTCGCATGTAGAATGGCTTAATTTCCTTCGGATAATTGTAAACGGTCACCGGGCTCTTGAAATGCTGCTCGGTCAGCCAGCGCTCATGCTCCGATTGCAAATTCAGTCCATAGCCGACCGGGAACTCGAATTTCTGGCCACTCTTCTGGAGGAGCTCAATCGCCTCCGTATAGGGAATGCGCTGAAAGGGCCGCTCCACCACAAACTCGAGGCGTTCGAGTAATTCCTTGTCCACGAACTTGGCAAACAGCTCGAGATCATCCGGGCAATGCTCGCGAACATCCCGCACCAGATGCTTCACCAGCGCTTCGGCCAGGTCCATGTCTCCGGCCAAATCGCAGAAGGCCATTTCCGGCTCGATCATCCAGAACTCGTTCACGTGCCGGGAGGTGTTGGAGTTCTCCGCCCGGAAAGTCGGCCCAAAGGTGTAAACCTTGGAGAGCGCGCAAGCGAACGCTTCCGCCTCGAGCTGGCCGCTCACCGTCAGGTAGGTCTGCCGCGCAAAAAAATCTTTGGTATAATCGATCTCGCCCCCGCCTGTGCGCGGCGGATCTTTCGGGTCGATCGTGGTGACGCGGAACAACTCGCCCGCGCCTTCGCAATCGCTTCCTGTGATGATGGGCGTATGAACATAGATGAAGCCGCGCTCCTGGAAAAACTGGTGAATGGCGAAGGCGAGCCGGCTGCGCACGCGGAAAACGCAGCCAAAAAGGTTGGAACGCGGCCGCAGATGCGCGATTTCGCGCAAAAATTCCGGCGCGTGCCCTTTCTTCTGCAAGGGGTAGGTGTCGTCGGCAGCGCCCAGAATGACGATCTCTTGCGCGATCACCTCCCAGCTTTGCCCCTTGCCCTGGGAGGCGACCAGTTCGCCGCGCACGATGATGGAAGCGCCAGTCGTTAGGCGCTGGACCTCTGCATAGTTCGGCAAGGTGTCCTTGGCGATGATTTGAAGATTCTTCAGAGAAGAACCGTCGTTCAGTTCAATAAAGGAGAAGGTTTTAGAATCCCGCCGCGTCCGGATCCAGCCCTGGACTTGAAGGGAGGGTATGGGCGCGGAGCTTTTCAGCGCGTCTTTAATGGGAGTGGGAGCAACCTGAGTCATGGCATCTTGAATACTAAGAGATTTCTCGACTTCGCTCGAAATGACAAGCGGTCAGAGATGTTTTGCGAGAAGAATGCCCCCTTCTCTTCCGAGAGGTAAGAGATTTTTCAAGAAGAGGAGCGTTGCGAGAGCCTCTTCCCTGGTACGGCGGTTCGGAGACCACCACTTCTTGAATGAAGATTCCCTAGCTCAGGGGCAGCCAGTTGCCCGGCTGCGGCGGCGGTTTGGTGCCGTTGAGCGACAGGTAGGTGTACTCCTGCAGGAGACGCTCGTAATCCATCAGGAGTCTCATGCCCTCGTTCGGCTTGAGAAAATCGGTTTTAATGGCGGTATCGACCTGCGTTTTGAGCAGGCGCAGAAGCTCGACCTTGTCCCATTGCGTCATGGCCAGCACTTCCCCGATGGTGCTGCCTTCGATCACTTCCTCGATGTACCAGCCCGATTCTTCGTCCGGATCGAGAAAGACGTGCACCTCTGTGACGCGCCCAAAGAGGTTGTGCAGATCCCCCATGATATCCTGGTAGGCGCCCACCATGAAGACACCGAGATAGTACATTTCACCGGGAATGATGCGATGCAGCGGCAGCGTCTCTTTCACGTCCTGCAGATCGATGAACTTCGAGACCTTGCCGTCGGAATCGCAGGTGATGTCCACGATCATGCCATTGCGGTCCGGCTGCGTGGTGAGGCGATGAATCGGCATGATGGGAAAAAGCTGGCCCAGGGCCCAGTGATCGAGGAGCGATTGGAAGACGGAAAAGTTGCAAATGTATTGATCGCCCAAAGAAACCTCGAGCTGCTTGACCTCTTCCTGCACGTAACGGAGGCCGCGGTGCATGTTCACGATCTGCTGGGCCAGCTGCCAGTAGACGGTGTCGATCTTCGCTTTCGATTCGAGATCGAGCAGGCCGAGGTCGAAGGCCTGCTGTGAATCCTCCTTGATCTCCTGGATATCGTGCAAACTTTCGATCCGATTCCCGCGCTTCAAGCGCTGCTTCACCTCGATGATCTGGCGGACGAGCTTGTGATCCTTTTCCGTTTCTTCCACCTTGAGCTTGGGCGCCGTTTTCTCGATCGCGCTGAAAGCCTCCACCACTAACACCGAATGGTGCGCGACGATGGCGCGCCCGCCCTCGTTCACGATGGCCGGGTGCGCCACGCTTTCGGAATCGCAGACGTCGGCGATATTCCAGACCACGTCATTGGCATATTCCTGAAGCGAATAATTGGTCGAACTGTCGAAATCGCTGCGGGAACCATCGTAATCGACGCCCAGGCCGCCGCCCACGTCGAGGTAACCGAGTTCGTGCCCGAGCTTGGAGAGCTTGGCGTAGTAGCGCGCGGCTTCGCGCACGGCTTTTTTGATGGTCGCAATGTCAGGCACCTGGGAGCCGACATGGAAATGAACGAGCTTGAGGCAGTGGGCCAGGCCGGCCTTCTTTAACATCTCGCTCGCGGCCACCAGGCTGGTCGTGTCCAGGCCGAACTTGGCATTTTCCCCGCCGCTCGGCGCCCATTTGCCCGCGCCTTTATTATAGAGACGGACGCGGATGCCGATGTGTGGTTCGACCCCGACCTCTTTGGCGGCCCGGATGGTTTGCTCCAGTTCCTCCAGTTTTTCGACCACGATGACGACGAACTTGCCCAGTTTCCGGCCGAGCAGGGCGATGCGGATGTAAGAGGGATCCTTGTAGCCGTTGCAGATGATGAGGCTCTCCGGATCTTTGTGCATGGCGAGCGCCGCCACCAGTTCCGGTTTACTCCCGGCTTCCAGTCCGAAATGAAATTGCTGCCCGGCATCGACGATCTCTTCAATGACCTCGCGCAACTGGTTGACCTTGATCGGAAAAACGCCCCGATAAACTCCCCGGTAGTTGAATTCGGTAATGGCCGCCTGGAAGGCGTGGTTGACCGCTTCGACCCGGTGGCGGAGCAGATCCTGGAAACGAATGACGAGCGGGAAACCGAGGCCGCGCGCACGCGCTTCCTGGACGACGGCAAGGATATCGATGGAGCCGCCGTTTTCCTGCAGAGGGCGAGCCTCCACATTTCCATTCGCATTGACTGTGAAATATCCACTCCCCCACCCATCCACGTTGTAAGTGGCGATGGCGGACTCAACGTCCCACTCGTTTTTCATTTCACAGTTGGCCGCGGCAATGAGCCGCAGAGCGCATAATCAATCACCGCGTCCAACATGCAAGCAGCGCTTCACAAAATCTGCAGGCCGGTTGTGAATAACTTCGGCCCGCTTGTTTTTCACCACTGCGAGAGTACCGTTTCGACGATGAACAAGACGGTGATCGAAGTGCAGGTGCGCGCGGTATTGCCGACGAGCGGAGGGTGCGCCGTCTTTTTAGGGAACAGCGACAAGGTTTTCATCATCTACGTCGACCAAAAGGTCGGCAGCGCCATCACCATGTTCATGCGGGATGTCGGTAAAGAGCGCCCGCTCACGCACGATCTCATCGCTCATCTCATGACCGCGCTTGGCGCCAAGGTGGAACGCGTCATCATCAACGATCTCAAGAACGCCACCTACTACGCGCGCATGATCATCCGGGCAGAGAACGAACTGCAGCAGAAGAAGATCATCGAACTGGATGGCCGGCCGAGCGATTGCATCGCCATGGCTACGCAGCAGAAGGCGCCCATCTATGTCAGCCAGGAAGTGTGGGACGAAGTCGACGACATGAGCGACGTGCTGCGCAAGATGGAGGAAGAAGGGCTCAAGCCCGACCCGGAAGCAGAGTCAGCCGAAGAAGATTAGGGCGGGGCGATCCTGAATTTCATTGTGTGAGCGCCGCTGGCGCTAGCGCTTTTACCAACGCCCTCAGAGAGGTCGTTCCACCACTATCGCTCGAACATCGCAAGGTGGATCGGGCTCCTCGAGCACGATGTTAAATTTCAAGCGGCGCAGCCGCTCATTTTGCTCGGCTGCAACAACGGGATCGCGGAATTGGCGTAGGACGAACGCTGCGCAAAGGTGGATCGGGCTCTCCCAGCACGATGCTAAACCTCCAGCGGCGAAGCCGCTCACTTTCAAAAGAGCAGTCGTTCACCACGTCAGCTCCTGACGCCCCTCACCCCAGCAGATCGCCGTAACGGCGACCGGCCAGTTCCAGGCAGTGCCCCAGAATCTCCGGGGGCGTTTGCATGCGAAGAGCTTCGTCGACCAGTTGCCGGCACTCCGGGATATCCAGGCTCTGCACGGCTCTCTTGACCCGGGGCACGAGCGATGCGCTCACGCTCAGTTCGTCCATGCCGAGCCCCAGCAACAACGGAATGAGCGCGACGTCGCCCGCCATCTCACCGCAGACGCCGACCCAGATGTCATTACTGTGCGCGGCGTCCGCGATCATCTTGAGCAAGCGCAAAATAGCGGGATGGGTCGGCTCGTAAAGATGAGCAATCTTCTCGTTCACCCGGTCCACGGCCAGGGTGTATTGAATCAGGTCATTCGTGCCGATGCTGAAGAAATCGACCTCGCGCGCCAGGGAGTCGGCGGCAATCGCAGCCGCCGGAATTTCGATCATCGCACCGACCTCGGTTTTCTCGCCAATCGCGTGCCCCTCCCGGGTGAGTTCAGCCGCACACTCCTTCAAAATGGCGATGGATTTTCGCAGTTCGTCCAGGCCTGAGATCATCGGGAACATGACCTTGATGTTGCCCACCGCGCTGGCCCGCACAATCGCGCGCAGCTGCGTCTTGAACATATCGATATTCTCGAGACAGAACCGGATGGCGCGCCAGCCCAGGAAGGGATTCATCTCATCGCTCACATCCACCGTTCCCGGCGCCACCTTGTCCCCGCCGAGATCGAAGGTGCGAATGATGAGGGGTTCGGGGGCCACTCGTTCCGCCACCTTCCGGTAGGTCTCATACTGCTCGTCTTCTCCGGGCAGAGTGTCGCGATTGAGGTAAAGAAACTCGGTGCGATAAAGACCGATCCCCTCGGCGCCATTGGCTTTAACGGCCTCGACGTCATCGGGCAATTCGATATTGGCCGACAACACGATGTGGCGCCCATCCCGCGTGGTGGACTTCGTTTCGCGCAGCTCCTTGAGCTGCGTCACCACTTTGATCCGGCGCGACTCGATCTCGCCGTACTGCGCCAGGGTTTCCGGAGTGGGATGGAGGATCAGCAGGCCATTTGTTCCGTCGATCAAAACGTCTTGCCCGTTCTCCAATCGCTGCGTGACGTCGTGCAGGCCGACCACGGAGGGAATGCCGAGTGACCTTGCCATGATAGCGGTATGAGACGTGCGGCTGCCCAGATCCGTGGCGATGCCCAGCACGCGTTGCTTGTCCATCATGGCCGTATCGGACGGCGTCAGGTTATGTGCGATCAGGATGTGCGGCTCGGTCATGGCCAGAACCGCCCGCGGGGCTTTGCCCTGCAGATTTTGCACGACCCGCTTCGTCACGTCATCAATATCGAGGGCGCGCTCGCGCAGATAGGGGTCATCGATCTTGCTCAGCGTTTCGGAATAGTTGGTGGCGACTTCCTGGAAGACCCATTCGACGTTGTGAAGTTCCGCCTCTAGTTTGCGCAGCACTTCGTCGATGAGGGTGCGGTCTTCCACCACGAGCAGATGCGCATCGAAGATGGCGGCGTCTTTGGCGCCGATCGACTCGGCGATGCGTTGCTGCATTTCGAGGATTTGCATCCTCGTCTGAATGAGAGCCGTCTCGAAACGCCCTATCTCGCTGGCGATCTGAGCCGGCTCGATGCGATAGCGGGGAATGTCGTCGCGATCGTCGCGCGCGATATGGATGAGGCCGCGGCCGATCCCCGGGGAAACCCCGGCGCCGTGAAATCGCACCTCCTCCTGCGCCTGTTTATCGCTCATCCAAGGCGAGACTAACGGGATGTTACTCCTCGTTAAAGCGCGATTTGATCAGTTCTTCCAACTCGTCCATGGCTTTGTCCGCATCGACCCCTTCGCAACGAATCTGCAACTTCGATCCCTGCCCGGCCGCCAGCATCATCAGACCCATGATACTCTTGCCGTTGACCTCTTCCCCTTCCTTGGAAACCCAGACCTCGCAGCGGTGTCGGCTGGCGATCCGGACGAACCTGGCCGCGGGCCGGGCATGCAATCCCAGCCGGTTCACGATCGGAATCTCTTTCACGAGCTTCAGCGCCCCGCCCGCTTTCCTGTTCAGCAAACCCATTAGTCTTCCTTCGGCTCCATTAAATGGAGCAACTTCGCATTAAATTCCACCGCGCTGTTCCGCCCCAGCGCTTTCAGTTTCTGGTCCATCGCCGCCACTTCAATGAGCCGGGCAATATCCCGTCCCGGCCGCACCGGAATGGTTACATGAGGTATCCCCATTTTAAGAATCTCGTAGTATTCCTGGTCAAGGCCGATCCGATCGACCTCCTCCAGTTCCTGCCAATCCTTCAGCGTCACCACCAGGTCGAGTCGCTTTTCGATCCGGATGCTGCCAATCCCAAAGATGTTTGAGACATTGATAATGCCAATGCCGCGCACCTCCATGTGGTTCCGCGTTAAATCGGGTGCGGTCGCGATCAATTCCCGTCCTTCCAGTGAGGTGATGCGCGTCACATCGTCCGAGACGAGGCTATATCCGCGCTCAATCAATCCCAAGACGCATTCACTCTTGCCAATGCCGCTGGCGCCGCGAATCAACACCCCTACCCCCAGGATATCGACCATGCTGCCAAACTCTGTGACCGTCGGGGAAAAATCCATCTCCAGCGCGATGGTCGCTGCGTTGATGAACTTCATCGTGATCATCGGAGTGCGAAAGACGGCGATTTTTTCTTCCGCCGCCACAACCAGAAGGGACTCATCCAGATGCGCTCCGCGGGAGATTACCAGGCAGGGAATTTTGCGGGCGCAAAGTTCGCGGAAACGTTCGACCCGCAGCTTGGGTGGCAAACTCTTGAGATAAGTGTTTTCGGCTGCGCCCAGAACCTGCACCCTTTTTTCAGCGAAATAACTGAAGAAACCGGCCAGGGCCAGGCCCGGACGATTGATAGTGGGCTCGCGAATCTTGCGATGAAATCCGATGCGGGGCCCTTCCAGCTTCATATGCAGCTTCTCCGCGTGCGATCGATAAAACGTCTCCACCGTTACAACCGGAACGCTCTTCCGTTGACTACTGGTCGAAGTGATCGTCTGCGTGACCTGTCGGGCTGCCATGAGCGTTAATGTCTAGCTCGGATAAGGCGCAATTTCCAATGCGCATCGCGGGAGGCGGCCTGGACGCGACCCCGCTTCTCTCTCCAGGATGGTGCGACGGGCGCGGGGCCTGTCATTCTGGACCCGCCTGAAAACACCGCGAACTCACCCGGCGACGACAGGCGCCCGTCAGCCAGGACCGGCCATTGATTCTCCCAATGCGCCCGGGCTGTTGCAGGACGGGCTACTTACTGAATTCACCCCAGCAAGGTTCTTCGAGCTGTACGGCCGGCTCTTCGATTTCGCTGCGATTGATTTTTTCAAGTTGCGCCGAAACATCAGACCAGGGTTGTAAACGCATCGAGACCTGATCGCCCGGCCTGAGACGCGCGGCCTCCGTCCAAACGTTCTCGCGCATGCTCCACCCATAAACGAGACACTCCCACGCTTCCTTCTCGGCGCGCCCCATCGCCTTCACATCGACGAGATGGACGGCCATAATGTGGTCGGAGTAGGGCGCGCTGCCTGGAGTGGGAACGGTTGAAATCGATTCCACGGTTCCCGTCACTTTTATTTTCTCGCCGGGTGGCGGAACCAAGAAATGCGCGGGCCGTGGCTGGCCCAACGCCAGGTCGAGCAGCTTCCAATTTCCGAAGGCGAGCTCGCGCGTGGCAAACTCCCAGACAACCAATTTTTTACCGGCGAGACGATCGCGACCGCGTGCGAGTTCGCGGCTGAGAATTTCGCGCGTGGCAAATGCGCCGTCGCTGTTGCGCAGGATGCAATCAATCGGCCGGCCCCCGAGCGCGCGGCTGAGATGTTCGGCAAAACCAGCGGACTCGCCCCAGCCGAGTGCCTCCAGCGAAAAAATGTTTGAGAAACTGTCGCCCAGCAGCAGCAGATCAGCCTTCTGGTCCGGCCGCCAGAAGGCCTGGCCAGTGGTGACTTGACGGATGGTGACTTCCTGGGCGTAGCGCGCGAGTTGGGCCGGCGGCAGTCTCAACATCCGCGCCACGTCGCCGAGGCCTTTGATTTTCCTTTCGACGATTGGCAAAGGCACGGCGCTCCGAGACGGGCCGATCCGATCGGCGAGTTGCTGGGCAATCAATTCCATGGCCTCCGGACGCCAGTGGGTATCGGCTTCGAGATAGGAGCGTGATGTTTGCTGGCTCAGCAGTGGCTCAGGATCGAAAACGCGGATGCCTTCGCTTTCGAGTCGCCTTTTAAATTGCGTGAACGATTCGTTTTCGAACGGCGGCGAGCGGCTCGGACTCGGCGCCAGCATTGCGCCATCGATACTTGGCTTCACCGGTGTCGGCAGGACGATCAGATCGACTCCGCGTCGCGCCAGTTGATCGCGAAAATCGACAATGGCTCGCACCGCATCCGGTTGGAGGCCGGCGCTCGAGGCGCGCCGTTTTATCCAAAATGGATCGAGAAACGGTTCGCCCATCACGTAGTCCACATCCGCCCGATAGAAAAGCCAGCCGCTCCGGCCCAGATAGACCTGCTCGTTACCCGCGTGCAGAAGTCCCGTCAGGACGGACTGAACCCGAGGCAGCAACCATTGCGCGACGACGGATTCGCGTTCCAATGTCTTTTGCACGGTCTTGATCTCATCGGCTTTCGGGAAGATGCGCCAAACATCGACGACGCTACGCAGGTTGTGAGACCGGCCGCGCGCAATCAGGACGCTGAACGCCTGAAAGGTCGGAAGCCGGTCAAGGGAATGAGTCGCTCGAACTTCAGCCGTGAACTGGATAACTGGCACTGCCGCAATCGTGATGAGAAAGAAAAGGGCGAGCAGCGGCGCCGTGCCCGGTGCGAACACCGTATTTTTCAGCGCCAGTTCAGCCTCCGTCTCGCGCGAAACTTTCCGATGCGTCTCCGGGGTGGGCTCGCCATAGCTCGGGAGCGACCGCTCCGGCCTGAGGGGCAGCTCGCTTCCAACCGGCGGTTGGTCTTTGTCGCTCATCGGTTTCTAAAAAATGAAATAGATAAAGGGGTTGTATTCCTGCGTGGCCATGACCGCCAGGGCAAGCCAGCCGAGGCCGCAGCAAACCGCCGTTTTCGGCAGAGTCATGTGTTGCGTCCAATCCCAGGTTTGTTGACCAGCCCAGATCACGATCGCGGCGATGGCCATGGAGATGAGGTAGTAGGGTTGGTAAACGATGCCGGCCAGAAGGTCGGCCGCCGCCTGGGCATGGCCGAGCCCAAACATGCTGCCGAGGTACGCGACTGCTCGCTTTAGACTCGGCGCACGAAAGAAAACCCAACCGATCAATACGATCGTGAAGGTCAGCGCAATGCGGAGCGGTCTGGGCAAGCCGTGATAAAAACCTTCGCGGCCCTGACTACGCTCGAAGGCCAGCATCCCACCATGGAGGCCGCCCCACACGACAAAGTTCCACGACGCCCCGTGCCACAGTCCGCCCAGCAACATGGTGGCGATCAGATTGACGTAGGTGCGCAACGGGCCGCGCTGGTTTCCGCCCAGCGGAATGTAAAGATATTCGCGCAGCCAGGTGGAAAGCGAGATGTGCCAGCGCCGCCAGAAATCAGTGATCGATTCGGAGCGATAGGGTGAATCGAAATTCTTGGCGAAAACAAATCCGAGCATTAACCCGAGCCCAATCGCCATGTCGGAGTAACCACTGAAGTCGAAGTAAATTTGAAATGAGTAGGCGATCGAACCAAACCATGAGTCGAGCATTTTGATCGAGCCAGCGTCAAACGCGATATCGGCGATTTTCCCGCATGGATTAGCCAGGAGAATTTTCTTGGCCAGACCCAGGGAGAAGAAAGCGACGCCCCGCCCAAACTTGTCCAGGGTCAGGGTGCGATGTTTCAGTTGCTCGGCCAGAAAGGAGAACTTCAGGATCGGCCCGGCTACCAAATGCGGGAACATCGAAACGAAGCAGGAGAAATCGATCAAGTTCGCCATCGCCTCGGCTTCGCCGCGGTAAACGTCGATGGTGTAACTGAGCGCCTGGAAGGTGTAGAAGCTGATCCCGAGCGGCAGAACGACGCGGAAAAACGTGTCCCACTGCAAGGGCCCCAAGCCGAAGGCGTGCACCATCGCGTTGTAAGTATCGACGCCGAAGTTGAAGTACTTAAAGAAGCCGAGCGCGAGCAGATTGGACAGGATCGACAGGGTGATCGCGCGATGCTGAAGCGGCGTTCGCAGTTGGCCGCGAGCCAATTTGGGAGCGGGGCGGTGCCAGACTCGCCACACATGCCAGGTGTCGTGCGCGATAATGAGACTCATGAACCAGTCAATCGACGTGGTCAGGAACATCAGGACCGTGAAGCGCGGCTCCGCCCAGCCGTAAAATGTGTAGCCGGTCAGGATGAGCCAGAAGTTTCGCCAACGCTGCGGCGCGGCGGCCAGGGCGTAGTAACCGAGCAACGCCACCGGCAGAAAATAGTAGATAAAAATGTGCGAACTAAAAACCATGCGCTAATCGATAATGATCGAATGCTAGCAAAAGCGAAACAGGCTCGACTGACTGCGTTTTTACTACTACCTCCTTGGACCCCGCAATGAGACTTTTCCGCGCATTTACACTCCTTTGCTCGATTCCAGCGGTCGCGTGGTCGGCCGAGTCCGGACTGATTCGCGTTTCGGAGACGCAACAGAGATTTTGCCGTGAGCTCGCGCAACAGTTTCAAGCGCTCCAGAATGCAAATGCGCAAGTTTTGGCTCAGACAGACGGCTGGCTATTTTTCGCGCCTGAACTTCGATTCCTGTCCGTCGGCAAGTTTTGGGGAAACGAAGCCATCAGAATTGCTCGCTCGCGCAAACCCGACGAAGCCGATCCGGCGCCGGGCATTATCGATTTCTGCAATCAGCTCAAGCAGCGTGGCATTGGCTTGTTGCTCGTGCCGGTTCCGCCGAAAGCGGCCATTTATCCCGAAAAAGTTTTGCCGCAGTGCGATCTGCGCGGTGAGAGTGGTGCGCCTTATTTGACGCGTTTTTACGATGAATTACGCCAAAATGGCGTGGAAGTTCTCGATCTGGCCCCGCTCTTTCTGGAGCAGCGCGAGAGCGAGCACGGTCCCATTTTTTGCAGGACCGACACGCACTGGTCAGGCAACGGTTGTGTCGTCGCAGCGGAGGCCATGGCCGCGAAGATACGAGGGACAATGAGCGTGCCACGTCGACGCGAGTACGCGGCCGACTGGAAGGAGATTCAATTTACGGGCGATCTCGTCAGCCTGCTGCCGCGCGACGCCGCCAAGCCCGGGCCGGAAAAGGCCTTCGTTCGTGTCATCGGCGATAAATCCGGCGGCGGCTCCGTGCAACCGGACGCGGACAGTCCGTTATTACTACTGGGTGACAGTCACACGCTGGTCTATCACGATTTTCTGACGGAGGGAGCCGGTCTGGTTGACCAGCTTGCCCATGAACTCGGATTCGCTCCCGATTTAATCGGGACGCGGGGATCGGGTGCCACCGCCGTGCGCATCAGTTTGTATCGGCGCAGCCACAAGGACCCAGCCTACCTCGCAAAAAAGAAAATGATCATCTGGTGTTTTTCGGCGCGGGAACTTACAGAAGCTGACGCATGGTCGCGGATACCCGTCTCGAAGTGATGCCATCTCGCCGAAGGAGAGGCCCGGTTTCGCCCGTTGCAGCGGCGTTCATGCGCAGGGCTTTCGCGATAACCATCGCGATTGGCTCAACCATCGCTCCACTGCCCGCGCAATCTCCCGCCCGGACTCAATCAGGGCCGACCTCGCCACCAGCTCCAGTCCCAAACCGAGACAATGGAATCACCGTTTTGTTTTTGGGTGACTCACTGAGTCTGTGCGGGTTCGGCAAGCGCCTGGACGAGCGTCTTCGTCAGACGCCCGGCGTGAAGGCGGTTTACACCTACATGGCGTGCGCCACCCAGCCTTTGAGTTGGTTGAAGAGCAAGCCCTATACGAGTGTGAAGACACGTTGCGGATTTTGGAGCATCGAATCGCTTCCGGGCTCAGCCCAACCAAAAGAGATGGAGGACGTTTACGGAATGAGACGTGGAGCGACGCCCAAAGTTCACCCGGTTCCGAAGTTGGAGGATTTATTGGCGCAAATCCGGCCGGACATTTTGGTGATGCAGACGGGAGGAAATCTGTTCGATTTGTTTCTGGACCACAAAACGGTTCGGGCCGATCGCGACGCCCGCGCCTTGAAAAAGTATGTCACTCCCTTCGTCGCCAAGGCGATCAGTGCGCCATCCTCTCTCAAAAAGATTTATTGGGTAGGATCGCCGACCTCGGGAAGAGTGTCGCAAGCAATCCAGGGTTTCGTGGTCGAACAAGTGCGCGCTTCCTTCGGTCCGGCTGCCACCGTCATCGATAGTCGGCCGCTGGTTTCTTATCCCTACCATCACATGGAGGCGGATCGTGAGCATTTCATTGGGTCTGACATGGATGAATGGGCCGACAAAGTGTTCACGATGATCAACCAGGATATTTCCTCGCAATCCATGGCCTCGCTCAAACCCTTAAGCGAATTGTTCCCTCAAATAACGACGGCCAATGAGACGGCGGTGCCGGCCGCACCTTCTGAAAATGGGGAGATCTCCATCAGCGCGCGACTCGTATTCAAATCAAAGCCACTGAGCCTTAAGGAGTTTTTGCCTTACCAGGAATCCATGGTTGGTTTCGTTTACGAGATCAGAAAAGTTGTGGCCGGCGCCTACGCTGAGAAGCAAATCCTCGTGATGCATCCCGCTTACATCGGGTTACAGAAACAGTCGCTTCGCAAATATCGCCTGGGCAGAACCTACAAACTGCGGCTCCGCGAACTGGAAGGCACTCCGTGGAATACGGTCAAGCGCAGAGACGACTCCGATCGCATCGATTTACAACCTTACGTCCAGCTACAAGATGAAGCCAAATATCCGGGATCGATCCGCGCGAACTGACTGGTCGCCCTTGCAACGCGCGGTCTTCCTGCCGCTCGTCCTCGCCCTCGCGATCAGTTTCGTGGTGATGGTCGCGTACGGGAAGCCGCGCACCGTCCCTACGCCGCCGCGTCCGGCCAAGAGCGTTCTTTACATCGGCGATTCTCTCAGCGTCGGTAAGTTTGGGGAGGTTCTTCGCAATTATCTGATCGCAAATTTTGACCCACGAAACGTGGCTGTTTATGCGTCCTGCGGTTCGTCGCCGGAACATTGGTTGCGGGCAGAACCGACATTTTTCACCAAATGCGGTTATCGAGAACAGGCGCCTGGTCGCAACATCGTGATCGACGCGAGTACGCATCACGCTACGCCAAAGCTGGAGGATCTGATCGCCCGCCATCATCCCTCCACCGTGATCGTTCAATTGGGAACAAACTGGATGGATCGGATCGCGTCCGGCGACACTCCCCAGAAAGAAGCTGAGCTTAGCTCCATCCTCGACCGTTTTGCCGCGGCCTTGCGGAGTCCATCTCGCGTGAAGATTATATGGATCACTCCTCCGGACTCATCGCATTTCAACCAGCGCGTCCAACGGGCTGTCGCAAGCTTGCTGAGAAACGCAGCCAACCGCAATCACTTCGAAAGCATCGATTCGAGGGATCTCACTCATTACACCCCCGGGAAAACGGGCCACGATGGGGTTCACTACAACTCCGAAGCATCGACCGAGTGGGCTAACCGTGTCGTCCGAAGACTCAAGTATCGTCTAGGATGGGAAGGCATGGCATATTGACCATCCGCATTGAAAGAATGGCAGGCGGAGCGGATCGAATTTGATAGAAACACAGGTGGCAAGCGGAGCGCTTGCCCTGCAACGGCTGGCGAAGTCTATCCAAGAGCGTCGGCCTTTTTACCGGGAGACGACGGGCGCCCGTCAGCCAGGACCGATAATTCATTCTCTCCATGCGCCCTGGCCGTTGTAGGGCGAGCGCTCCGCCTGCCATCCAATCAGGGCCCCGCCTCGCCGAAGCGAGGTGGCCACAAATGGCCAACTACATCTTGAAGCGCTCGCCCAGATACAGCTGGCGGCTGATGGGATCGCTGATCAGGAAATCCTTGCTGCCTTCGCTCTCGACCCGGCCTTCGAAAATCAGGTAGGCCCGGTCCACGATGGACAACGTCTCGCGCACGTTGTGATCGGTGATCATGATAGCCAGGCCCGATTTGCGCAGGTTCACGATGATCTGCTGCACGTCGTAAACCGCGATGGGATCGACACCGCTGAAGGGTTCGTCCAACATCAGCAGTTTCGGCTCGGTCACGAGCGAGCGGGCGATGGTGAGCCGGCGCTTCTCGCCCCCGCTCAAGGTCAACGCCTGATTTTTCGCGATCCGTTCGATCCCGAACTGGTGGAGCAACTGTTCGCACCGATTTTTTCGGTCCGCCTTGCTCATCGGGCGCGTCTCCAGGATGGCCATGATGTTTTGTTCCACCGTCATTTTTCGAAAGATCGATTCTTCCTGCGGCAGATAGCCCATGCCCAGCCGGGCCCGCTTGTACATGGGAAAATCGGTCACGTCCGTGCCG
>JBBRDU010000036.1:0-26292 GCA_038203615.1 Chthoniobacterales bacterium | reverse complement strand
GCAAGGCTTTCGGCTCCATTACGGCGCAGGACATTGTCACGCGCATCAAGAACGAGACCGGGGTGGAGATCGATCGGCACAAGATTGTGCTCGAACACCCGATCAAGACGACGGGCGAACACGAGGTGGCCATCAAATTGCACCACGACGTGGCCACCCAATTTAATTTCCAGGTGAAATCGACGGATGAACCGAAAGCGGACGCTCCGGCCGATATGGATGATCCGGACAAAAAACACCGGTCATTTTTCAAAAGAAAACGAGAATCCTAATCCATGCCGACTTCTCAAGGCTCTGCGCCTGAGAAGCCTCGCAAGACAGCGACAAACGGCGCTGGCCGAGGCTCGGCCGCCCCGGCAGGGGAAAGAGTTTTTCCCAGGTTGTCCTCATCTTCTGCGCAGGATATTCACCGCACCCCGCCGCATAGCGCCGAAGCGGAGCAGGGCGTGCTCGGGTCCATGCTCATCTCGCCCCGCGACGTCATTGCGGAGTGTGTCGAGAAGATCAACGAAGAGTATTTCTATGTCCCGGCCCACCAGACGATCTATACCACCCTGGTTGATCTCTGGAACACGGGGCAGGCCATCGACCTGATCACCTTTACCCAGGTCCTGCGCGATCGAAATTTGCTCGAGTCGATCGGCGGCGCCTCCTTTATTACCAGTCTCTACACGTTTGTCCCCACCGCGGCCAACGTGAACTACTATCTCGAAATCGTGCGGGACAAATATGTCCTGCGTCAGATCATCGCCGCCGCCACCGAGGGCGTCCGGCGCGCCTACGAAGAACAGGACGAGGTCAATACGCTCCTCGACGAAGTGGAACAGAAAATCTTCGCCGTCGGAGAGAGCCGCTTTAAAGGGCAAATGCTTTCCATGAAGGACCAGGTCATGGAAGCGATCGAGTCGATCGAAAAGTTATACGAACGGAAAGGCGGCATTACCGGCATTTCCACCGGGTTTGTGGAACTGGACCGGATGACGAGCGGACTGCATCCGTCGGAGATGATCGTGATCGCGGCGCGGCCCAGCATGGGAAAGACCGCGCTCGCCATGAACATCGCGGAACATGTCGCGATCCACGAAAAGTTGGCGGTCGGCGTTTTCAGCCTGGAAATGAGCAGCCAGCAACTGGTGCAGCGCCTCCTCTGCTCCCGGGCCCGCGTTAATTTGCAAAAAGTGCGGGACGGTTTCCTGGGGGAACGGGATTTCCCCAGTTTGACTGCGGCGGCCTCCAAACTGGCGGAGGCCAAAATCTTCATCGACGACACAGCCGGACTGAGCATTCTGGAGTTGAAGGCCAAGGCGCGCCGGCTCAAGGCGCAACAGGATGTACAGTTGCTCATCGTCGATTATCTTCAGCTGTTGCGCTCCACCACCCGCCGCGCCCAGGATAACCGGCAACTGGAAATCTCGGAAATTTCCGCCGGCCTGAAGGGATTGGCCAAGGAACTGAAGGTGCCGATCATCGTCGTAGCCCAGTTAAACCGGCAGCCGGAAGCACGCACCGGGGGAAAGCCTCGCCTGAGCGATCTGCGTGAATCGGGCTCGATCGAGCAGGATGCCGACCTTGTCGGCTTACTCGTTAGGCCGGAAATTTATGAGGAAGACGAAGAGGCCCGGGCCGAAAAATCAGGTGAAGCCGAACTCATCATCGCCAAGCAACGCAACGGTCCCGTCGGTGAAATTGCCCTCACCTTCCTCAAGGAATTCACCCGGTTCGAAGACCGGGCCCGCCGCGTCTCCGAGCCCGAAGGCGGGTTTTAGGTCCGGCCTGATCTGAGGTGGCATCGGCATCCTGCCGATGATTCGAGAAGTCATGGGCTGGAAGCCCATGACACGTCCCGCGCCTACAGCGATTTCGCCGCCGCGATGACGTGCTGTGCGTCGATCCCGAATTGTTTCATCACCTCCGGCCCCGGAGCGCTTAAACCGAATCGATCCAGGCCGAGCACGATGCCGTCTATCCCGACGTATTGATACCAAAGTCCTTTTACCCCCGCTTCGATGGCGACGCGCCGCCGGCAGGATTTTGGCAGGACGTCTTCGCGGTACTCTTCGGTCTCACGCGCGAAGCGCTCGAAGCAGGGCATGGAAACGACGCGGACGTTCTCCCCCAGTTCCTGCGCCGCGGCCATCGCGTGCTGCAATTCACTGCCGCAGGACATCAGAATCAGATCAAGTTTTCCCTTTTCCCTTCTCGCGATGTAACCACCGCGCACGACACCTTCCCGACGCTGCTTCACTTCGATTTCGTTCAACATCGGCACGACTTGGCGGGTAAGAGCAAGCAGGGTCGGGCCATCAATCCGCTGGGCCGCAGCCGCAAAGGCCCCCGCCGTTTCTTCCGGATCGGCCGGACGAATCACGTCCAATTGAGGAATCACACGCAAACCGCTAACCGTTTCTACCGGCTCATGGGTGGGACCGTCTTCTCCCACCCCGATGGAATCGTGCGTGAAGATGTAAATATTGGGAAGTCGGGAGAGAGCCGCCAGGCGAATGGCTGGCCGGCAGTAATCGGCGAAGACGAGGAAGGTCGCGCCCGAAGCCCTGAAAATCCCGTGATACGAAACACCGTTCATGATGGCGCACATGCCGTGCTCGCGGATGCCGTAGTGAATGTTGCGGCCCATTGCATCGTTACGGGTAAAATCACCACCGTCTTTGATGTAGTTGAGGGTCGATCCGTGCAGGTCCGCGCTTCCGCTGATCAAAAACGGCATCTCCTGGGCCAGCGCCTGCAGGGCCTCACTCCCCGCCTTGCGGGTGGCCAGCTTGGCGTCCGCTGCGAAGTTCGGGATTTTTGACAACAGATCGTCTGGCACCTTGCGCTCGATTCCCCGCTCGAGCAGCTGGGCCTGCTCCGCGTTCTTTTTTCGCCAATCGTTATACGAGTTTTCCCAGCGAGCGTAATCGTCCAGCAGCTTTTGCTTATGCGCAGCGAAGTAGTCCCGCGTCTCTTTCGAAACAAAATAATGTTCGTCGGGCAGGCCCAGGCCTTTGCGCGCTGCATCGACGAACTTCGCACCCGCCTCACCATGCGCCTTACTCGTCCCAGCCACTTCCGGAACACCTTTACCGATGAGCGTGTGGGCCACGATGAACTGCGGTTTCCCGTTGTCCCGCTCCTTTGCGATGTTCAATGCATCGAGGAACTGCTGCATGTCATTACCGTCGATTTCCTGCACGTCGAAGCCATAAGCCTTGAAGCGCATGGCCGTGTCTTCGCTCTGCGTTTCCTTGGCCATGGCATCGAGCGTGACGGCGTTGGAATCGTAAATCAGGATCAGGTTATCGAGGCCGAAATGACCGGCGAACGCGCTCGCCTCCGCCGAAACTCCCTCCTGCAGGCAACCATCGCCCGCCAGACAGATGACGTGTTGATCGAAAATTCGATGCTCGCTCGTGTTAAAACGCGCCGCCGCCATTTTTGCGGCCATGGCGATGCCGACGGCATTGGCCACGCCCTGGCCGAGCGGCCCGGTCGTGCACTCCACGCCCGGGGTCTCCAAAAACTCGGGGTGACCCGGCGTCTTACTATGCAACTGCCGGAAGCGCTTGATCTCCGACATGGGGAGGTCGTATCCGCTCAGATGCAGCCAGGCGTAAAGGAACATGCTCCCGTGCCCGGCCGAGAGAACGAAGTAATCTCGCCCGATCCAGCGCGGCTTCTCCGGGTTGTATTTTAAAACGGAGCCAAACAGGACCGCGCCCATTTCGGCGCAACCGAGTGGTAAACCGAGATGGCCGGATTGCGACGCCTGCACTGCGTCCATGCAGAGACCGCGAGCTTCATTCGCCGCACGAGAGAGAACTTCGACATTCAAGCTCATGAGACTGCTAGGTGTATGACGCCGCCCGTGAGATGCAAAGCCCAATCTGATCCGGCGGGCGATCTCGGCTCATCCGCCTTCTCGTTCTTCATGCGCAAAACCAACGCTTGTCATCCTGCCTGCCCGCCGTGGCGGGAGCCAGCCCCGCCGTGGCGGGGGCGAAGGATCTCACCCATTCAGACCGGCCTGCACGCTAGTTACTTTGTGTGTTCCATGGACCCCGTGGGAGGTCCCTCGCTTGCGCTCGGGATGACAGAGGTGAATGCTCGACGCTTGGCGCTCAGACCACCGCTGCAGATCGACTACGCCCGCTGGAAAATGTCGGCCCTGACTCTACAGTCTTCTCTCCCAAGATGAACCAGTCTCTACTGCTACATGTGGTCGAACGGCTCGAGATGCTGGTCGGCAAACTGCCGGCTACCATTCAAAAGCCCATCCTGAGTGAACTCACTCCGATGAAGGAATTGTTCCTGCAACAGCGCGCTCCCCGGCTGCTCTTTGCCGGCTCCAACAAAACGCCCGTGCGAGAGATTATCCGAATGCTTTTCCCGAACGTGGTGCAAGAGGATCCCGCTTCCGGTTCGAGCGTCAACCGATGGCATGATCTATCCATCCCGGATCGCGGGACGATTGTTCTTCTCGACGCGCGCAGCTCCGAGGCCTCGTCGGCTGAAATCCAAAGTGAACTCCATCGTCAGCCGGCCGATTTGATTTTCTTTATCGCCGACAGCATGGGCCCCCGGAACACGCGGCGCAAAAACGCGATCGAGAACCTGGAAATGTGCCTGGAGGCTAACCGTCCGGGGAACGCCTCGGCGCGGGTGATTGGATTGATTGAGCCAGACGAAAAACCCAGCGAAAAGACGGAGCCAGGCCGCACGGAAGACAAACTGCTGTTGCCTTCTCTGCTTCAATCGAAAAGCGGAACCAGTGATCGTCTCGTCGGAGTGTTCCACCTCACAGGCCCCGACGGCGAACGGCAGAACACTGAAATGATGTCGATGATCGCCCGTGAATTGCCGAACGCGGCCCGCATTGAGATGGCTCGCATCTCCAGGGATCGGGCGGTGCAGGCGGATATCGCGCAGATCCTGGTCAAATCGACCACCGCCATGTGCACGGCTATCGGAGCCCAGCCCATTCCCCTGGCCGATCTTCCCATTCTCACCACCCTCCAACTCGTCATGGTTTCGGGTGTCATGTACGTGAGCGGTCGGGAGCGAAGCCTGCGGGCCGCCACCGAGTTTGTCGGGGCCCTCGGCGTCAATGTGGGCGCCGGAATGCTGCTGCGCGAGGGCACCCGGGCTGTTCTCAAGTTTTTTCCCGGTTGGGGCAACGTCATCTCCGGAATGGTGGCCGGCGCGGGCACCTACGCCATTGGCCGAGCCGCCATTGTCTTCTTCCTGGAGCGCGTCTCTATAAAGGACGCACGCCGGATATACCTGACCAGCCGCAAAAAGGCGACCAAGCCCCGTTTATTGAAGGAAAAGCCTGGAAGGAAATTACCGTCACGGACTCAGTAAACCCCGGGAGGCCCAGTCGGTAGCCGCCGCCAGCCTGCTCATAACTTGTGAATAAGTTGGACCTCCCCCCGCACTTTGTTCACATCGTTTTTGTGAACAAAACGCCTCCATCGGCGCCCGCCCCAGGTTACCGCCTGGCCGATCCATGACCTTGTCTGAAATTGCGGCCACCCTCCGCGAAATCCGGGTCTCGCCCGTCAAGAGCCTGGGCCAGAATTTCCTGCACGACCAGAATGTCGCGCGCTGGATTGTGGAGCAGGCCGACCTCTCTGCGAACGATTATGTGGTCGAGATCGGCCCGGGCCTCGGTGCGCTCACGGAGATCGCCATGGCGAAAGGCGCCCACGTTCTCGCCCTCGAAAAGGATGGGCGCCTCGCGCAATTCTTAAGATCGCATCTGGCCGCTCCATCCCTCGAAGTGCGACACGAAGACGCGATGGACTTTGACGTGCGCACCCTCTTTGCCCGGCCGCGAGTGAAGCTGATTGGTAATCTTCCGTACTACATTTCCAGCCAACTGCTCCTGCGCTTTCTGCAATGGCCAAGTCCTATCTCATTATCGTTGTTTATGTTACAGAAGGAAATGGCGGCGAGACTCTCCGCCCTACCGGGCACGAAAGATTACGGCGCGCTCAGCCTCACCGTGCAGCTTCATTATAGAGTGCAGTATCTCCGCACCGTCTCGGCCAGTGTCTTCCTCCCGCGGCCCGAAGTGGATTCCGCCATCGTCCGCCTGGTGCCGCGCAGCGCCTGCGAACTCCCGCCCCGCCACGACGACACCTTTAGGCAAATCGTGCGGCGCGGTTTCTCGCAGCGACGAAAACAATTAGGAAATCTTCTGGGAGACTATATCTCCGATTGGGCCGCCACCTCGGGGGCTCTCGGGGTAGACTCGCGAGTGCGGGCCGAAGCGCTCGGATTGGAGCAGTGGATCGCTTTGACCAATCTGATCCATCCGATCGCTCTCCCCAGCCCGGAAAAGGGGGCGGCCGAGCTCTTCCCGTTGGTCGACGAAGAAGACCGGGTGATTGGCTCCGCGCCACGTCCCTTGGTGCATGGGGATAACTTGCTCCATCGAGCCGTCCATATCCTCATTTTTGACTCGAAAGGGCAGATCTTCCTGCAAAAGCGATCAGAGTGGAAAGACCGCCATCCACTTCTGTGGGACTCGAGCGCGGCCGGGCACGTGGAGGCCGGGGAAGAGTATGATATCGCCGCCGGCCGGGAGCTGAAGGAGGAACTGGGCATAACGACCCCGCTGGAGCGCCTGGCCAAATTGCCCGCCTCCGACCGAACCGGGCAGGAGTTTATCTGGGTTTACCGCGGCCAATGGGACGAACCCATCCGCTTTGACCGGGCCGAGATCGAGGCAGGCGGGTTCTTCCCGCCGGAGACGGTGACTGCCTGGATCGAAGCGCGCCCGGGCGATTTCGCGCCGGGCTTCGTCGAATGCTGGAAAGCGTGGATCGGCTGCGCTCGTTAGCGCCGCCGCCGCTTCGCCGCCTTGGCTCGCCGGCGGCCTGCCTTGGCGCGGCGCGGAGCCGCCTTCTTGCGAGAAGCCGGCTTCCTTCGAGACGTCGCCTTCGTCGCTTCCCTCACGACCCTGGCGATGGCGCTCTTCTTGAATTTCCGGGCGGCGCGTCGCGCCGCTTCTTTTCCGCCATAGACGGAATCGCTGAACATTTTTGTCACCGCCGTCATTCCGCGCAGGAAATGGACTTGAAAGCCGTGGGTTTGTTTCCGTGCCTTCGCCTTGGTGTCGATACGCCGGATGTTAGACTCTGATTGTGGATTTGGACGTCGCCGCATAATTAAGTGGCTGAAAGTAGCCTAATGACAGCACGAATCAACGGATTGCGCTCGATTCTCTTGATTTTTATGAACTTTTTTCCAAAGCGGGTAAATGCCATGTCTGCTGCTTTTTCTCGTATTCAGACCTCGGTAACAGCAGATAGCAGGGGTGACGCGGAGCCCGCAGCCAGGTAATCAGCCGCACCAGGTCGTCTTCCGCCAGGGTGGTGCATCCCGCCGTGGGCCGGCTTTCCCCGCGCCGAATATGGAAGAAAATCGCGCTCCCCGCGCCCGGCACGGCTGGATCTGAATTGTGCCGAATCTCCACCAGCCATCGATAGGCGAAGTCGTTATGCCGCATTTTCTGCTTCTCGAACCAGGCCGGGGGATGCGCCGGATCGTCGATCGTGACAAAGCGATTGTAGTCCGGGCTGTGCATATCGTCGACCCAGGCATCGGCGGTGGTGACCTGATGGAACGGATAATCCGCGCCGGGCGGCAGCTGCGCATCATATGTATAGATTCGGCCAATCCGGAAGACCCCGGCCGGCGCGCGCCCGTCTCTTTCCTTCTTGCGGAGACCCGCTTCTCCCTGCCCCGCCAGGCCACTTCCCCAGGCCACACCGCTCTTGCCAAAGAGCACGGGAACGGACGGTGCCACCGGCGCCCATGCGCCGCCACGCGGTCGCTCGAACAATTGCAGATGTCCGCGCATCGAGTCCCAGCCAGGGGCCACACCCACGACCAGTTGCGTGCAGTCATCGGGCACCCCGTCGGCATGCGCATTGCTGACCAGCAGGAACAACCCCAAAGCCATCAGGCGGCGGACGAGCAACTCAACCATTGCCAACTTAGACGCCTAAAGTCTTGACTCTGTCCAATCCGTTTTCGCCGTGAAAAAAATTCTCGTCGCCCTGGCTATTCTCGCTGCCGTGCTGGCGGCTTACGCCCCAGCCGCCCGCAATGGCTTCGTCTGGGACGATACGGCGCTGGTCCTGCGCGATCCGTTAATCCGCAGTTGGAGGCTCATCCCGGAAGGCTTTAACCACTTCCTTTTTGTCGACGCCACCGCCTCTGACTTTTACCGGCCGGTTCAGCGTCTGACCTACGCCCTCGATTACGCCGCCTTCTCCTTCACCCCAGCGGCCTATCACATCACGAACATCCTCCTCCACGCCGGCGCGGCCGGCGCCCTCTTCTTCTTTGCGGAGGAATTTCTGCGGACCTGCGGCGTGCCCTCCGCGCGGCGCCGCTGGATCCCGGCCCTCGCCGCTTTGGCCTGGGCGGTTCACCCCGTCCATACCGCCGCCGTCGTTTACATCTCCGGTCGCGCCGATCCTTTGGCCGCCTTGTTCGGATTTCTGGGCTGTTATCTGATTCTGCGTAGTCGAGCTGCCGCGCCTCGTCCCGCCCTTTTGTGGTCGTTAGGCGGCGGAATCGCCTTCCTCCTCAGCGCGCTGAGCAAGGAGAGCGGGTTGATCTTTCCCGTTCTGGCCCTCGTCATTTTGGCCCTCTTGGGCGACAAGAAGGCTGTCCTCAAAGCCATGGCGGCGGCCGCATTTGTCGCGACCGCCTATTTCAGCCTGCGCCAGGCCGCCGAGCACCATCCCAGTCCGCCGCCCTCCCACGCTGCGTCCCTGGCCACCCGGCCCATCCGCGTCGCGCGCGCTTTCGCCGAGTACGCCGGCCTGATTGTTTTACCGGTCCATCTTCACATGGACCGCGAAGTGGAGGCCAGGCCCACCGAGTCGATGCAAACCAGTATGAACCGTTTCGCCGCGCGTGAAATGCAGACACTCCTCGGCGTTCTGCTTATCGGGGCCACGCTTTATTGGGGCATCCGGGCGCGCCGCCATCATCCACCAGTGTTCAACTTGCTTGTCCTGGCCGGCCTGACCTATCTGCCGATCAGCGGAATCGTCGCGCTCAACGCAGCTGTGGCGGAGCATTGGATTTATGTCCCGACCGCGTTTCTCTTCCTGGCGGCGGGTCTGGCCGTCGCGCCGCTGCTCGAGACGAAGCAGCCACGCCTTGCCTTGATCCGCGGATTTTCCGCCGTGCTCGCCACTTGGATGGTGTTCCTGGCAACTCGCACCGGTTTCCGCACGCTGGATTGGAAGGACCAGCGCACCTTCTTGGAACGCACGATCGCAGCCGGAGGCGATTCGCCACGGATGCTGATCAACCTGGGTGGACTCGAGATGTCGGAAGGCAAACTGGATCGCGCCAAAGTATGCCTGGAATCGGCCTTGAAGATGGAGCCAGACCAGCCGTTAGCCGTGCTGAATCTAGCCGTCATCGCCTTGCGACAGAACGATTTTAAGACGGCGCGGCCACTCGCGCTTCGCGCCACCCAGATGCCATGGGTGGATGCGCAGGCGCAGGAACTCATCGCCGTTTTGGATCACAAAGAGAAGGGCGAAGCCAATCCCCTGCGTTTACGCCTGGCCGCCCGCACCGGGGCGCCCAATTGGAATATCGAAAAACGCTATGTCCGCTTTATGGATGAAAGCGGCGCGACCGATGCGGCCATTCGCGAATTACAGACCTGTCTGCAAACGCAGTGGTATCGCGCGGAAAGCTGGCAATTGCTCGGGCAACTCCTGACCAAAATCGGGATGATGAACCAGGCGGCCGTCGCGCACGGGCAGGCGGCAGCCTACGACGTCCACCTGATCGAGCATGCGGGCGTGCTCTAATTAGCTGTCGGCGCGGCCCGGAAAAGCCCTCTTTTTTTCCGTTCATGCGAAACGCGGAAATATAACGGCCCGTGCCGGATCCTGCAAAATCCCACCGCTGCCTGCAGGGCGAAATCCGATTCTTTCCATGAGCGCTCCTGAATAACGACAGGGAACAAAGCGTCTCTCTTAAACTATATGAAAAAATTACTCTTATGCGGAGCAGCGTTTGCCATCATGGGCGTGGCCACTACTCCTTTATCCGCACAGACCCAAAGCACGTCCTCCACCAGCACGACCAACTACATTCAAACAAGCAAGCTCATCGGCACGAAGGTGAAAGCTGTTCATGGCGAAGAGGTCGGCGAAATCAAAGACGTCGTTCTCGATCAAAATGGCTGCATGGCTTACACCGTCGTCTCGACCGGCGGCACCACCAGCCGTCTCACCGGCTCCAGCAAAACGGTCGCGGTTCCGTGGTCGGTTTATTCCACCACGTCCGATCCCCGTGTCGTGACTGTCCGGGTGGAGAAGGAAAAAATCTATAGCGCGCCCGTCTTCGAATACTCGCGGATTAACGAGTACTCGACCAGCGGCTATATCACGCAGGTCGACTCGTATTATGGAGTAACCTCCCGCAGCGGCGCCGGCGTTTCTGTTGGCGGCCAGGTTTCCGGCAGCACCAGCACGACCACTGGAACAACCACCACCGCTGTCGGCGCGTCCACCACCACCACGACGGCTACACCAGCCGCCACGGCCACGGTTTCGCCCATCGCCACAGCCACGGCTTCGCCGGTTGCCACGGCCGCGATGACCCCGCTCGGAACAGCCACGCCGAGTGCCACCGTTGCCGCCAGTCCTGCGGCCTCCGCTTCCGTCAGTACGGCCACCACCCCTTCGGCCAGCGCGACCCCTTCGCGTCATACCAACAGCGGTGACTCAGCCAGCGGCAAAGCGAAATCGGGTATGACCCCCGTTTCGACGCGCGCCCATACGGAAACGACCAGCACCACTGGAGATTCCAAAGCCGACTCGTCCGCCTCCAAGAAAAAGAGCGGCGACGCCAGCTCGAGCGAGGGTTCGCCGGCCACCGACAAGAAAGCGCATCATCACGCAGGCGAAGGCAACTCCAGCGAAGCGAGCGCCACTCCCAGCGAACAGTAAGAACGTTTCACTTTGCGCGGATGAAACCGCGCACCAGATCAGCCGCAGGGACGAACACGTTCCTGCGGCTTTTTTGCTAAGCCACACTTCCGTTGGCCGCTTCGACGCGGGCCGTGTCTGCCGACAGATACTTCACTCCAATCAACCACGCTGCCGCCGCCACCAGCATGACGCCTGAAACGAAAAGGAAGGCGATTGTCCAACTGGTATGCCCCGCCACAAATCCGATCGTGGGAAAAGCCAGGGCGTCGCCGAACAAGTGGATCACGAGAATGTTGAGAGCAAACGCGGTCGCTCGCACTTTCGGGAGGGAGACATTCGCCAGGGCCGTGTTCGATGGGCCCGTATTGAGAAACATAAAAAAGACGGAGGCAAACATCGGACACCACGCCAGCGGGAAAGGCGTAAACAGCATCAGGACGAACAGCGGGGCGGCCACAATCATCCCTAGGCCCGACACGAGAAAGTACGAGCCGGGATACCGTTGGCGCAGCCGGTCACCCATCCACCCGCCCAGTAGCGTCGAAAAAAGCCCGGCCGCGACGATGATCACTCCGAAAATCAGCTTGGCCGAAGTCGGTTGCCCTCTCGACTGGAGGTAGGCTGCCGCCCAGAATCCGATTCCGCCCACCGCAAACGTCATGGCGGTCTGCGCCACACAGTTACAGACGTAGGATGGAGTGCGCGCGAGCATGAGATAATCCTTCCAAGTGGCGCGTTGCTGGGGTGGACGAACTCCTGCGCGCGCGCGCGGGTCGCGCTGAAAGAAGCAGATCACCCCCAGCACCAACCCGGGAATGGTGAGAAGATAAAAAGCCCAGCGCCAGCGCTCGGCCGGGGCCACGAAAAAGAGATGCGTTTCAATAAAACCACCGAGAACGTACCCCAATGCGCTCCCCACCGGGATGGCCGCGCAGAATACCGCCAGTACCCGCCCGCGATTTTCCAGCGGGAACAAATCGGCCAGCACGGTGGGCGCGGCCGGGCCATAACCGCCTTCGCCGATCCCCACAAAAATACGCGTCAAAAAAAGGACGCCGAAAGAAGTCGCCAAACCGGAGGCGCCACTCGCCAGACTCCACAAAATAACGGCCCCTCCAATAATGATCCAGCGCGAGTAACGGTCCGCCAGCCAGCCCAAAGCCGGAGCCGCCAGCATGTAGGTGAAAAGGAATGCCGTCCCCAGCCATCCCGTCATGGCCATCGCATTCGGATTCGTCGCCGCAAAGAACGCGGCCCGGATATCCGGCTCGACCGCCGCCAGAATCTGCCGGTCGATGTAGTTAAAGAGATTGATTCCCAGCAGCAGAAGGAGAGCGATCCGGGCGCTCGAAATTTTTCCGTTATTCGCTGGCATCGACAACTTGCCGATTGCAGTCGGCGCAGCCGCGATTGTAAATCATAAACGTGACTGACTTGTCGTGGAGCCAACGAGCTCTCTATTTTGTCGGATTGGGTCTCGGCCGGCTGATCTACCGGGTTTCCGCGCTGGGACGGGACAATCTGCCGGCCAGCGGATTTCTCCTCCTTCCCAATCACATTTCCTTTGTCGACGCGATTGTTCTGCAACTGGCCTGCCCCCGCCGCATCCGCTACGTCGTGGACGAAGGGTATTATAAGAACCGTTTCCTCCATCCCATGCTGCGCCTGGCCGGATGCATCCCGATCAGCCCGCGCCGGGCCAAGAAAGCAGTTCGGTTGGCCGGCGACCACGTCCGGGCCGGCGATGTGGTATGCCTTTTTCCGGAGGGCCAGCTGACCCGCTCCGGTGCCTTGCTGCGTCTGCAGCGCGGCTACGAACTCATCGCGCGCCAGGCGAATGCGGCGGTCGTTCCTGTCTGGATGGATCAACTCTGGGGTTCCATTTTTTCCTACCAGGGCGGCCAGTTTTTCAAGAAATGGCCGAGCTCTATTCCCTATCGCGTTTCCGTCGCCTTCGGACAGCCCATCCCGGCCGAGAAAGCGGACATCGCTACGGTCCGCGAAGAATTGCTCAAGCTCGGCGAGTTCTGCTTCAGTCGCCGCCCCAGCCTCAATCGGAATCTCGCCGAAATGTGCGTGCGCGGATTGAAGCGGCGGCGTTTCGGCGCCGCCGTGACGGATGGCCTCGATGGCAGTTCCCTCTCGCGCGGCAAGATCCTCGGAGCCGCTGCTGCGCTCAGCCGATTCTTACGCAGAGAATTCCCCGACGAGCGAATCGCGATCGTGCTTCCGGCCAGCCAAGGAGGTGTTGTGGCCAATCTGGCGGTGGCCTTGGCTGCTAAAATTCCGGTCGGCTTGAATTTCACGAGCGGTCGCGCCGCCCTTGAATCGAGCTGCCGGCTCGCCCAACTCCGGGTGGCCATCACCGCCACTCCTTTTTTGGAACGACTCACCGATTTCCCCTGGCCGGAGCACGTCGTCAGGCTCGACTCGCTCATGCCCACGATGAAGAAACAAATCCTCCTTTGGTGGATGCTGGCGCTCTGTTGCCCGACAAATTCGCTGCTCCGGCTGCTCAAAATCCCAAAAGACGGAGGGCATCGCGAAGCGATTCTGCTTTTCACCAGCGGCAGCTCGGGAGAGCCCAAGGGGGTGGTGCTCAGTCATCACAACATTCTCGGCAACGTTTCGCAGTTCAACGTCCTCCTCAACGCTAAAAAGGACGATGCCATCCTCGCTTCCCTCCCCTTCTTTCACAGCTTCGGGTCCACCGTCACTCTCTGGTACCCATTGGTCGAAGGTGTGCCCATCGTCACTTATCCAAATCCTTTGGACGCGGCCAAAATCTCGGCGCTCATCGAGAAATACCAGCTGACCCTGTTGTTGGCCACGCCCACTTTCCTGCGTGCCTACCTGCGCAAGGCGGAACCGGCGCAACTGCGCAGCCTCCGCCTCATCATCACCGGGGCGGAAAAGTTGCCCATCGATTTGGCCAAAGCTTTCCAGGAACGCTTCGGCCAGAAAGTGCTCGAAGGTTATGGCCTCACCGAAACCTCCCCGGTCGTGAGCGTCAACTTGCCGGAACCAACATCGACGCAGCCGGAAGATATCGTGCAACCATCCAGTCGCCTCGGATCCGTCGGGAAATTGGCGCCGGGCATGGCCGCTGAGATTCGCGAGCCCGAGAGCGAGCGCAAACTTTCTCTGCACGAGAGCGGCATGCTCTGGCTGCGCGGCCCCAATATCTTCGAAGGTTACCTGCACGACGCGGTCCGAACGGCCGAAGTCCTGCGGGACGGATGGTTCAAGACCGGTGACATCGGGCGATTTGATGAGGACGGTTTTCTCTACATTGAAGGCCGGCTCTCTCGCTTCTCCAAGATCGGTGGCGAAATGGTTCCGCACGAAGCGTTGGAGCAAAAAATTGTGACTGCCCTCGGCCTCGATGGCCAGTCGGAGCGAGTTATCGCCATTGCCAGCGTGCCGGACGAAAGCAAAGGCGAAGCCGTCATTCTCCTCGCTGCCATCGATGTCGATATTGAGCAGTTGCGCATCAAACTGCGCGATGGCGGTGTCCCGAATCTTTGGATTCCGAAGAAAATCTGCCGCATCGAGGCGATCCCGGTGCTTGCTTCCGGAAAGCTGGATCTGGGCAAATGCAAAGATCTGGCGTGCCTTTCCTAACTCAGTCCGGATCCACTCTTGATGCGCTCATTCTTTCATTACGTCGCGTATCACCTAACGAAATGGGCGGCCAAAGGCCTGTTCGCCTGCGTCACTCGCATTCGGGTGCTGCACCAAGCCGAGGCCCAGGATCCCGGCCCATTCATCCTCGCGGCCAATCACATCAGCCACTTTGATCCTCCCATCCTTGCCGCGATTGTGCGGCGTAAAGTCGATTGGATGGCCATGGCCGAGCTCTTCCCCCACCCCGTTCTCGGCCACGTCTTGCGCGCCATCGAATGTCTGCCGACGGACCGACACCGCGCAAATCGGGCCACCATCCGCGACGCCATCAACCGGCTCAGGCGCGGCCGCATTATCGGCATGTTTCCAGAAGGCGGCATTCGCGACGGAATCGGCTCCGTCCTGGAAGGAGCAGCGCTTCGACCAGGCGTCTCCACGCTCGCGCACATCGCCAAAGTTCCCATCCTCCCGTGCGTGATTCTGGGAAGCGACCGTTTGTATGCCAAAGCCAACTGGCTGCCGCTGCGTCGCACTCCCATCTGGGTTGCGTTCGGTCGACCGATCCCGCCATATCCGGATTTGGAAAAATCGGAGGCGCGCGCACGGACCGAGCAGGAATTGGCTGCCGCTTTCCGGAGCCTCTACGCGGAAATGCGAGAAAAATTCGCGCTTTCGCCCGACGACCTGCCGCACCCGCCCCAGCAGCGCATCGCAAAATGATTCAACGCCTCTCCGCCAGCGCCGTCGACCTGCTCATGTGCGCGTCGATGAACTTCGTGCAGGCGCGGCATCGCCTGCACGCCCGCAGCCGGGCCGAAATGGAAACATACATTGTCGATTGCGAAAAACTGACGCTGCAGAATTTTTATGGACCTCCTCCGAACGGCGGTGTGCCCGCCACGATCGACGACACTTACGGAGCCGTCGTGACTTGGCCGAGCCCGGTCCGGACCGCTTTCCCGGAGAATGACACCGCTCGGGTCGATCTGTTTCCCTGCGCGCATGGCTGGAAAGCGCCCACCGTATTAATGCTGCACGCGCTCATGTCGACCGGCGATGACGGTTATCGCAAATGGGCCGCGCGCTTTAACGAGCTCGGTTGGAACGCCTGCTTCATGCACTTGCCCTATCACTATTCCCGCGTTCCCAAAGGTCACTGGAACGGAGAACTAGCCATCACTGCGGACCTTCGGCGCAACGCGGAGGGCTTGCGCCAGGGCGTGATGGAAGTTCGACAGGTAATGACGGCTCTGCGTCAAAGGGGTGGTCGCGATTTCGGATTGCTCGGGACGAGCTACGGCGGATGGATTGGGGCACTGCTCGCCGCCGTTGAACCGGATTTTCGTTTTGTCGCATTGATGGCGCCCATCGTGAATGTGCATCATGCCCTCTGGCAAAGTCCCGCGGCCTTCACCATGCGCCGCGAGCTGAAGCGCGCCGGGATCGATCCTGCACTGGTCTCCCGCCATTTCCATCTCAGTTCGCCTCTCCACCTGGAGCCCGCCGCCGCCGCTGATCGCGTCTTGTTTGTCTCAGGGGATTACGACCGGGTCGTCCGACCGGCCGACGTCGCAGCGATGCATCAGAAGTGGCGCGGTTCGGAGTTGCTCCGCGTCCAACAAGGGCATTTTGGTTACCGGATGATGCGAGAAACGATCGCGCGTTTGCAAGAGCGATTCTTTTAGTCCGGGATCCAATCCAGAGACACATCGCATTTCTCTTTGCTGCAGGGGGAGGCGTTGCCTTCCCAGGGGAAGCTAGCAGCTTCCCCTACAGGACCGGCCTCCCATTCGAGGCTCCCCCACGAACGCCCACGTTGACATCAAGCAGGCTGCCGCCGAATCTTTCCGCCGCACGCCAGGGTAGCTCAGTGGTAGAGCAGGGGACTCATAAGCCCTTGGTCGGGAGTTCAACTCTCCCCCCTGGCACTCTACTTCGTGTAGTAAATCAGACAGGGGCGTTCGACCTCAGTCGCCCGGGGACAGGCTCGTCTGGGCACGTTATTGCTTTGCCTTTGCAATATACGGCGTCAGCTCTTTTTCCCGGCCGCGCAATGCCGCCATGAAACAGACGCCGTTCTTCTCCCTCACCACGCCCGTCCAACCCTCCTGCTCCACATAACGCCAGTCCGAAAAATCATGCACTGCTCCCGTCTTAGGATCGCGTTCCGCCGGGAAGAGAAAAAATTGCATCCGCTTTTCGATCACCCAAATCTGCGCCACCCGATGTCCTTCCTCGTCGTCAAAAACGCGGCACCCCAGCGTCTTCAAATCGGCGAACTCGGGCGGCACATCATAATGATTCAAACGGTGCTTCATGAAGAACAGATCCCCCAGCGCGCCCGCCTCCGTCTTCACCGGATCCAGCATGATCGACCGCGAAGAACTCGCCGTGGTCAGCAGTTTCCGCGCGGTCTCGGCCCCCGGAAAATCGCTCATTCGCTCCATCACCCTAAAAGCAAAAACCGTTGCGATAACCACCACTGCAATCCCGATGGCCAGGATGGCCGGATTCGTCGCGATGGTTTTCCAGGTCCGCTGGGGCGGCGCCACCGTGGTTTCCTTGGTAAACCACTCCGCCACCTCCGGCGGCATCGGAGTTTTTTGCGAGAGCTCTGCGACGGCGCGATCGAACCCCTGTTGTTGCGTAAACTCCTCGGATTTCTTCGCCCGAAAAACCGCCGCCCGCATGGCCCGGTCGGTAATGCGTTGTTCTTTAAAAGGCGCGCACAGCACAAGCATTCTCTGCCGGCGGCTCAGCGAAGGCTTCTTCATGCCGATTCGTGCGGGAACGTCGCATTTAACCAGCCTTGAAACTGCTGGCGTCCATTCGCGACGTGCTTTGAAAATTCGGCCGGCTTCAGCTCGATCAGGTCGAGCAAGTCTTTGTGATCAAAATGATCCAGGTAGAAAAAGGCGAGCGCACTGCGTTGCGGCTCCGGCGCGCCCGCAATCCAGATGGCCAGCTGTTCGGGCTCAAGCCGGGCGATCTGCTCCGGCGCCCAGGAAGCAATCTCATGCTCCTCCATCTCCACGTCCTCCGCCTGGATGCCCGCTTCACTCGCCTCCAGACAACGGCCGCGCGCATCGCGAAAAAGCCACCAGCGATCCTTGGGCAGTTCGCCCTGCGCCGCCCGCAGGGCCGCTTCGTGCATGGTCGCCTGAAAGATCTCCTGCGCCTTGATCGGATCCCCCATCATCAGGAAACAGAAGCGATAAAGCTGCGGCAGACTTTGTTTAGGAACGCCTTCTTTTTTTTGCAATGGGTTCGAATCTTACGTGCCTGGATAATATCGCAAGCAACCTTCGATAGAAAGCGCAGGTGCTCTCATCATCTTGCGCCGCTCCAACCTTGGGTAGCCAGGCGGCTGCGTGCGCACATCACGAACGTCCTTCCCCGTCCTCTCGCAGTGAGGCCGGCAACGGTCGGTACCTCTCCCTCTCCTCTCAGCGGACTGTATTCGGGTACGGGATCGGCTGCGAGCCTGGAGCCGCAGGAGTCCCGCCCGTGACATCCTTTCTTGTTTTCAAATCCCGCATCTTCATCGGACGGTTCGGGTCTTTCGATGCCTTTGCTCGCTTCTTCAATTGCGCTCACCCTCCTTTCGTAGGCCCAACTGATTGCTCCTTTTCAGAGAGCCTGTAAAGCCTGTTTTAGGCAATCGTGGAAAACCGCTTCACTCTTCTTGGGTCATTTCCCCTTCATTGCGCGCGAGCGGATTGCCCCCACTCCGAGCACGCTTCCCCATCCCAGCTTATGGACGGGCGCTGCGGGTCAGCCTAGACCGCCCAGCGCTGCCTGGGATACCGTCGGTGCCTCGTGAACATTGGTCACGGTGCTGTTCAAGTCCCTCAGCAGGCCGTCATTTAACCCGTAAATCCAGCCGTGCACCGCCAGTTCCTGACCCCGCTCCCATGCGTCGCGCGCAATGGTCGTCTGGCAGACGTTGGCCACTTGCTCGATCACATTCAACTCGCATAATCGGTCCAGTTCCCGGGCTTCCCTGCTGGCCAACTCCAGACGTTTCTCATGCTTCTGGCGCACGTCTTGAATATGACGAAGCCAGTTATCGCTTAAGCCCATTCGGTCCCTTTGCAGCGCGGCTTTCACCCCGCTGCATCCGTAGTGCCCACAAACGATGACATGGCGCACTTTCAACACATCCACCGCGAACTGCAGAACGGATAAACAGTTCAGGTCCGTATGCACCACCAGATTGGCGATATTCCGATGCACGAACAACTCTCCGGGAAGCAGCCCGACGATCTCATTGGCCGGCACCCGGCTGTCCGAGCATCCGATCCACAAATAACCGGGAGACTGTTGCGCCGATAACTTAAGAAAAAATTCGGGATCACGCTGCCGGATGCGCTCCGCCCAGGCTTTGTTGTTCTCAAAAAGTTTAACCAGACTCCCCATGCCCACCTTTCCTTGGCCGAGAACAATCGCCGTTATTTCGCGTCCACCTTCGGCAAGGGAAGCGATGCCTGGCCAAATGCGTAACGCCAACCCACCGGCGTGCGGATATACGTGTCGCTGAACCACAATTGGTAATCGAGCGGCTTTCCCTCTTCCATCCCCTTGATGGACAGGAGAGCCGTCACCACGGCCGTTTCCCCCCAGACCCGCACCCTCTGTGTGCCCTCCTGCTCTTCCTGGTGCTCGTAGATTGCGCGCTTTTCTCGTGCTGCCTTCATCAAATCGGCTTTCGTCGAGGCGCGCCCGCGCCCCGTCACCAAGACAAAGTCATCGGCCAAAATCCGATCCATCGTCGCAGCATCATTGGCTTTAACCGCCGCCTGATACTGCGTGTCCAAAGCAGCCACAATTCTTGCGTCGTCCGTCGTCGCCGTGGCTACCGGGGAGACGGTGGCCGCTGGCGTGAGCGTTGAACTGGGCGTTGCGGTCACAGTCGGTGCTGCCGTCGCTAGGGCCCTCGGCATGGCCGTCGCTATGGCCCTTGGCGCTGCTGTCGTCGCCACCGTTGCCCTTGGCGTGGGCGTGGCAGTGAACGTTGCGGATGCCTTCGGAATCGGTGCGATGGATGGTTCAGGCGAAGCCTCAGCCGCCGCCGCCTCTCGCAACATCGATGGCGGTCTCGTGAGGGAGCGCAGAGAATCATTCGTCCGGGTTGGCGTCTCGCTCGCCGCGCTTTCGACCGCCGTTTCCGGGGCCGGTTCAATCGACACCGGCGGAGCGCTGAGGGTTGGACCCTTAACGACCGCCTCTCTCTCAACCTGCTCACGGGCACGCGGAGTCGGTCCCGGCCCCGGCGACCATTCCCCTTCTCGCTCGCCGCCAACAAACTTCGCGTGAAACGTTCTTCCCTTGGTATCCACCACCACGACCATTCCCTCTAGTTTTCCCTCCACCATCTTGCCGGAAAAACGACTCGCTACCACGGTTCGCGCGTTCCCAGAGGGAATATTGGAGCCAGTGACGAGGCTTCGTTCCCCTCGGTACCAGGTAAGCGTTCCCCGGCCCGTGGCATAGCCTTTCGCATCCCGCTTGCCCGACCACGTCGCCTCTTCCCCCGATCTGTAACTATTATTCCAGACCAGCGTTTTCCCATCCTTCGTGCGCTGATAACCGTCCCTCCCATAGGCGCCGTTCGCAAGCAGAAGCAGCAGGAGAAGAAGAACTCCACGGATCATGGACCGGATGTTAGGACAAGGCCTTCGGGAAAAGCGAGCAATAACCCTGAACCGGACCACCCGCCACATCTCCATCTCAAGCGAAGCGCGCCTTGATAAAGCGAACGTTGATTCGCAGCAGCTTCTTCACCATCCAATCTTTCAGGCTCCCCGCGCGGATAGGGAGCTTGCGCAGTTGACCGCGACGGCGGAAAAAGATCCTTAGATCAACCAGCGACGCCCAGTGAATGGCGTCCCGATCCATCATCCACTCCAGTCGCAATGCCGCTGGATCCAGATGGATGATGAAGGCCGGACGCCGCGTCACCATCGATCGCACCCGTTTCCACAAAACCTCCGCCCCCAGCATCATGCGCCGCGCCATTCCGTAATGATCGGCCGAATGCGAAATAAAAAACGGGAAATCGTAGCGCGGGCAGAACAAGAAGAGCGATCCCCCCGGGGCCAGCAGACTCAGCAACCGTTCCAAGGTTTTCTCGGGCTCACAGATGTGCTCCAGCACAAAGGTGGAGAAAATGACGTCAAACTCTCCTTCCAACTCGAGCAGACTGCCCATCTCCACACGGTCTGCTCTCGCCCTCAAATAGGCTTCGTTCACCGGCGTCACGTCTTGCAGGGTCAGATCGACCGAGCTCCGCAATTCTCCCAGAAATTCGGCAAACCCGCTGCGCCCGGCGCCGAATTCGAGAACCCGGCAGCGCCCTCTGGACCGGTCGTGCTCGACGATGGCCGTTTTCACATGATTCCATTCCTGCGTCGCGTTACTCGGCTCCTGGAAAGCCGAATACGTCGGACACGATGCATAAAACGCATCCATTTGCTCGTGGAGCTTCCGCGTTGCGCTCGTCTTCTCGTCGCTCAGAGTCATGGCACGCACGATTCCTCGTCTTGAACCCCCCACCCCAATGGATGAAATCGCGGCATAACAATCACACGAGCGATTCGGTCTGCCTGGCCATCCGAAAACTTATACTCGAACGTCACAGAATCGCCAAGGCGCCACGGGTCGGACCAGCCAAACAAAGCGGACGCGCCCTCGCGTTAAGCCTCCGGCCTCCGTAACCTGGCTGCCATTTGCGTCATCAGTTTGCGGCGCAACAACCAGGGCAGGCGTTCCGTTCCCGCCTCGATCCCGCTCACCACTTTTCGCGGCAGGATTGGGAGCAGCAGACTCATCTTCATGTAACCGTTCTCTAATGGATTCGTGAATAACGCGATCTCCTCCACCTGCAAGCCAGCCCGCGCTGCCAGCGTCTGAACCTCTTCGGGATGCAAAAGAAAAATATGACCATCAGAGTTCGGCTTGAACTGAATCGCCTCGTAGATGCCGGGATCGGCGCACTCCGAAAACTTCGGAAGCGTGTTTCTAAAATAAGCTCCGTTCGGAGTCGTCATCACAATGTGACCGCCCGGCTTCACCAACCGCGCGGTCTTGGCCAGGAATTCATCAGGGTGCGCCACATGCTCGATGATTTCCGTAATCAGAACCGCGTCGAACGGCGCCGCAAAGTTAAGTTCAAAGGCGTTTCCCGGAGCGAACTCGATCTCGCCGCGCTCGTGCTTCAGTCGGACATAATCCGCCAAATCGGCCCGCAGATCGTTCCATGTCACGTGATAGCCCTTCTCGGCGAGAGCGAGCGAGAAATTCCCCTGGGCCGCCCCGATATCGAGAATGCGCGCGCCCGGTCGAACTACCTCAGTTAACAATCGGAACGTTTGCCGACGCCGGTTGTCGTAGGCATAGGCATAGCCCCGATCCCTGACCTCTCCGTAGACCTCCTCCAGGTCATATGGATAGGAAAACTTCCACGAATCCGGCCAGCTTTCCTCAAGATAAACACGCTTCATCGTCGGAATCGATGCTGCCGAAGCGCAGCAGCGAATCTTCCCTTCATCGCGGTGACACTATCAGTCATCGGCCTGGTTATCCAGACGCTCATCCGCGTGATAACGACGCGCCCGAAACCCCGGTGAACCCGAATCGCCTAAAGCCGATTTTGTGAAAGCAGCAGCAAAAAAACTTCCCTTCAGACACGCAATTCAGTAGGTTTATTCGATCTAAACTTTATATGAACTTCTCCTTCCGGATTTTCTTGGTCGCGCTGGCTTGCCTGCAGCTGAGCTCGCTTTGCTCATTCGCGGAGCAGATCCAGGAGAACTGGAAGCCCTACGTTCTTTCCACCGTCGATCCGTTTATCCCAGCGGTGGCGTTGCGACAGGGCTGGGGAGGTAAAATCGTTTGCCAGTTGACCATTAATCCGAAGAACGGACTCGTCGACGAGGTCAAGGTCGTCAGGCATACCCCTTACCCGAGACTGGATGCGGAAGCTGTGATGGCCCTTTTTAAATGGAAATTCCGTCCCGGGACCCTGACGCATACGACCATCTCCTACAGGCTCGGTGTTCTCGGACGCGCGCGCGACTATACTATCATACCAACGGCCACTAGTAGGGCTGCCTGACCTGGGAACCGCCTCGCCGTTCCGCCACGGCGGAATAGAGCGCCCCGAAGCCTCTTTCTCGAGCGAAGCGAACTCGAACGTCGCGCCCCATCCAGTCTCTCGTCCGCTCCTAAACCCTGAAACCCCGTGCCCCTTGGGTCACCCCGTGCCCAACCGCTTCTTTTTTAAATCTGCAGCCTGAAATCTGCAATTCCTGTCCGCCAATGGACGGACTCGCCGTGGCGAGTCTTCCTGCTTCAATTCCTCTTCTCCTATTTCAGCTTTTCAGTCCGCCTCAGGAGAATCAGCTTTTCAGCTTTTAAAGGAATCCGTGCCGTCCGCGTAATCCACGGTTAATTCTCCTGCTAATTCAGCTTTCTCGCCCGCTCTACGGGACGAGCCTCGCCCTCTCGTCACGTAGTAGCCTTGGCCAAGATGGAAGCCTTGTGACGGCAGTGCGTAGTAAATTTCGCCGAGAATCTGCATCGCTTGGTCATAGTCTTCGTCTTGCACGACCCAAAGAGCGGGAAAAAACAGCGCGGACGGCATCTCCGTCAGCGAGTTGTTGCTGTATTGGTTGCGGATGAAGTTCGGGATGCCTGCCTCATCGAGGACGGACTTGTAAAAGCCGACTCGCGTGTGGTCTTGGTTCACGAACACTTCTCGCATAATTGCTTGCGATGGATTTGTGTGACTTCGGAGACGCGACGAATACGCCTGGCCACAACCAGATCAGCTACGGCTATCGTAACCGAGCCGCATCCGCTGTTATCTCCGATCTTCTTTCTCGTCGGACGGTTTGCGGTTGACCTCTCCCCGGTTCTTCGGGTTCGGACCAAGTCCGCCTAAAACTGAATCGAGCACGAAGTGGCAGGCCGCCTCCATCCGCGCGTCGTAATCCTTGGGATTTTCTGGGAGGCGCGGCCAGACGACACTCACCATGACGTACGCTCCCGGAAATTGCCGGTAGGCGTTGAGAAGAGAATAAGCGGCCGTACCCTGCTTCCGCTCTTGGGAATAGATCTCCCAGCTCTTGTATTTCGCTCGCTTTGCTTGGGAACGAATCTTTTGGGAAAACTTCCGGAAGAACGCACTCGAGTCGCGCTCCTCGCTGTCGAATGTCATCACCGTAAGTTTCGTCGAATCCACCTTCCCGTTTTCTACCGGGTTGGGAATTTGAAACGCAGTCGATGTCACCGGCAACTCGGTGTGCGTGCCTACAACCGTCCAATCTGCTTTAACCGTGTAAGAGACGTAGCCTTTGGTTGTACTGACACTAAAGTCCGTTTGCGCAGCGCGCGCGGACGCCTGCCAAACAAACGCCAGGGTGACTATTAAAAGAACGCGGTTCATTGCATTATGATGAAAAAACAAGATTATAAACGCGTCTTAGTCAGCGCATACGAGTTGGTCAGTTACATCCACCGGCGCCGAGCGTCAAATGCCCGTCACGGTGGGTAACCGACAAAACTTGTGGTCATGCGCCGGGTATATCGTAAGAGCGAACGTTGGACATGAGCGGCAGCCGACCGCGGGCTCGGCCCGCTGTTGGATGTCCGCTCGATGGACGGGTTAAACCTCGACACGAATCGGCTTCGAGCGGTGAAAGATCGTTGCTCAAGGCGAGCGCGCAAAGTCCATGATCCAGTTGGTTTCCCAGGTTACACCAAGTTCAAGCTCTGGAAATACAGCCAACTGGGGATCACCGATCGGAGCAGTCACGGCAAGCAGCTGGGTGACCAGCGACTGGACCGGCGTGGCAATCACGAGCTCAAAAACCTGAGTTATCACGCCTGGCGCATCGCCTCCAAATCGACCACCGGCCCCAACCCAATCAAGAGTTTTTACCAGGCGAGCAAAGCGCGCACCAGCAGTGTGCGCCACGGCCGACCCAACACCCAGCGCCAGATCCTCAAGGCACTGTGGCAGATCTGGCTGTGCCGGCGGCCCTTTGATCCAGGCAAATTTTTCCCAACTGACAACGCTCCCAACCGGGAAGCCGAGCAGCGACCGCGTCGCCAGGCTGGTGGGACGAGCGAGCCTGCCAAATGAAGACGAAGCGGTCTTGGGAAAAGACCCGGGAAACTCCCAACCAAGCGATTGCTCTGAGCGAGGAAACTCGCTCAAGCCCGTTTCGTGTGAATGAAGGCCCGGGTCAGCATTTTTTCCACACTTCCCCATCACGACCGTGCACGATCCCGCGCCTGCGGGATCAGTCCCTAGAGCCTGCCTGGAGAAGTATCACCGTCAGATAACACCGTTTCGTTAGGCCGCTTCGCCACCACCCCCCAGAGAACCGACGCTCCGTTAGCCCCGCTCCTCCAGTCGTAAAGACGTGCCACGCCAACCCCAGACGGCAAAAATGTCCGATCTGATGGGGCCAGGAGAAATCTACACTTTTACCTTGATTAAGAGCCTGCATCCTCTGGCTAGGTCTTGGAAGAATCACAAAACGCAGAACAAGGGATACCACAGGCTCAAGCGTGAGGCGGTGGCTCTAGGTAACGCTGATATGCCTTTAGTTCAGAGCTTCCTGCTATCATTCGTTCCACCACGGCTTGAAAACCATCGGTATTGGCTGCGGGTAAAGCGTAGAAGTCATCGAAAGCTAGAACACGGAACGGCCAGCGGTTCGCTGCATGGCCTGGTTAGGCCGATTGCTTGCATATCTGAGAACGCAGTAGGGCGCGTCGATACCTTTCTCGCTCGCACAATAGGTCATGCCCTGAAGAGTAGAAATAGCAGCAGCAGTGTAATCACAATCGGCACCGCGCAAATGATCAGAACAACATTGTTCCGCGGACCACGTTGCTTCGGCACAAGATCATCCGCTGCGATCATGCGCTCGATCTTCTGGAGATGCCGCAGCACGTAGATGAATGTGAAAACAACAGCGATGAGCCCGACGAACGCAAGGATACGTATAGGCAATAGTGGATCCGTCGCGAGAAAGCTCACGACGGAAGAACAAAGGACGAGTTGTGATGGTATCATAGAGAGCGCGGTAACGGGCCTAACGAAAATAAGATAAGCTGCGGCCACTGTAGCGGAGGCCGATCTGTGGTGAAAGTAAGTAGCTCATCGAAAGCCTTTCTGGGCGCCTAGCGGTGGATATTAGCTTCATCGTCTGGTTATATGACCTCGCATGGCAAGCTCCTGTGCGTGATGAAAGCTTAGCAAACGGGGCCGATAATCACAACTAGCGCTGCTCCAGGCACGCATCATAAGCGGCTTACGATGCATGAGAGACGAAGCGAAATCCTGTGTGGCTCCACGCTGCGGCGATGGCGCAAGCCATGGCCAAGACGCTGAGGGAGAGTCGAGCGCGAAAGTGTCATTCCCAACGGCGTGGCGCATCTGCATCTAACGAGAATAAGATAAGCTACGCCTTCCGGGGGCGAGGCTGAGTTGAAGTGAAGATGAACTAGTCATGGTGAAATGTAAACGCGGTATGGGAAGGCGTTAGCTGCATCGCTGGGTTAGATGACCTCATATGGCAAGCTCCTGTGCGAGATGAAAGGCTTAGCAAGCGGAGCTGCGAGCCACAATGAGGAATGTCGCGCCACTCTGCGGCGATGGCGCAAGTCATGGCCC
>JBBRDU010000035.1:0-27511 GCA_038203615.1 Chthoniobacterales bacterium | reverse complement strand
CGGGCAATTCCGCCTCCGGGAAAATGCGCGCCAAATGCATGGCCGAAATCGACGTAGTTTCGGCCGGTTTGAGCACGCAGGTGTTGCCGCACGCGAGCGCTGGCGCGAGTTTCCACGCGGCCATTAGCAGCGGGAAATTCCACGGGATAATTTGGCCGGCGACGCCGAGTGGCTGCGCCGTGCGTCCGGGGAAGGCGTAATCCAGCTTGTCGGCCCAGCCCGCGTAATAGAAAAAGTGGGCGGCGACGAGGGGCAGATCGATATCACGCGATTCCTTAATGGTCTTGCCCCCATCCATCGACTCGAGGACGGCGAGCTCACGCGATTTTTCCTGGATTAAGCGCGCGATGCGATAAAGATACTTTCCGCGCTCGCGTCCGGGCATCCGGCTCCAGACATGGGAGTAGGCGTGGCGGGCGGCTTTGACGGCACGATCGACATCGCGTGCATTGGCGTCGGCGATATCGGCCAGCTTTTCTTCGGTGGCAGGGTTAATGGACTGGAAATATTTCCCAGAGCGGGGGGCGACAAATTTTCCGTTGATGAAGAGTTGGTAGCGCGACTGCAGCTGGATGTAGTTGTACGCTTCCGGGGCGGGCGCGTAGGCCCATTTGTCTCTGAAATTAAGTTGGCGTTGATGGCGGGGAAGCGCCACGCGGTGATTGCCGCTGTGATCTTCTCGAACAACAACGGCAGCGACTCGGCGGGAATTTTTGCGCGGCATGACGGAAATGAATGTTTAGTCGCTGTCCGGCCTGGCCGCACGAAAAAAAGCGGTGCCGGCCGATGGAAAAAGGCTTCTCGCTTTTCCGTAAACGGCAGATATTCTAGCGATGGCCTCGCAGGGCTCTCCTCTTCTCGTTATGACTACATTCCCCACTTCCCTGAATTCGCTGCTCCGCAAACTGAGCCTGGTGATCGCTGTTCTCTGCCTGCTGGGTTCGGCCGGTCGCCTTGGCGCCGCTTCCGATCTTCCCGCCAATCTCGATAACGGTGTGCGCGAGTTGCTGGCGGAAAGTTCATCCAGTCACGCCGCGGCCCAGGCGACGAACGCGCCTAACGGAATATCGCGCAAAGCCGTGCGGGATCAGGCCGGCCGCGTCATGTTGAGCATTCATTTGAATGGAAAAATGACGATCGCGGAAGTGCGCGCTCTGCTCGTCGCAGCGGGCGCGCAAGTCACATCCGAAGACAGTTTTTATCGCCATGGGGCGATCTCCGCGTTCGTGCTCGTGAACAAAATCACGGAGATCGCGCGCTCTCCGGGCGTCCTTTCCATCGCCCTGGGGCGGCACCCCATTCGGAACGCGGGCCTGACCATTTCCGGAGGGGCCCTGCAATTGCGCACTCCCGCGGTGAATGCGCAGGGATTTAGTGGCACCGGGATTTCCGTGGGTGTTTTATCCGACAGCTACGATAAAGCGCTGACCGATTTGAATGGCGATCCCCTGACTGACCATGCGGCCAACGATATTGCCTCGGACGATTTGCCCGCGTCCGGGGTCTACGTGATCGAAGATGCGGCCGACGAAACGCCCGGCAATCCGACGGTCTTCGATGAAGGCCGCGCCATGTTGCAGATCGTCCACGATATCGCGCCGGCGGCGAAACTCGCTTTTGCGACGGCCTTTGTGAGCGACGTCGATTTCGCTTCCAATATTCGAAAATTACGGACGGATCCGAGTGCGAACTGCGACGTCATCGTGGACGACGTCTTTTACACGCAGGAGCCGATGTTCTCCGATGGAATCATCGCGCAGGCGGTTAATGACGTGGCCACGAGCACGGTGCTGGCGGGCAAAAAAGTCATGTATTTTTCCTCCGCGGGCAATCAGCAGGGCGGTGGCTATGCTTCCACCTTCAATCCCGTCTCTGATGCGACGGCTCGGGCTGGAACGCCTGGCCAAAACCTTGACCTGAATGCCGTCCCGCCGGCACTCACCTCGGGCGGATTTCACAATTTTAATCCCAATCCCGGTTCGCCGGACATTTCTCAATCGTTTGTCATCACGGCGCAAACCACCGTCGAGTTCGATTTTCAATGGAACGATCCGTTCGACAAGGTCAATGGAGTGACGACCGACTACAACATCCTGATTTTTGATGTGAGCGGCCACTTCCTCAGCTCGTTCTCCGGCACCGCCGATAATTTCGCCACCCAGGAACCGATCGAGGACATCACCGTGACGAACAGTTCCGGCAGCGACGCGTTTTACCAGATTGTTATCACGCGGGCGGGCAGTTCGCCGTCGACCCCGACGGCCAGAAAGATTCGCTACCTGGCGATCGACGATTTCGGCAGCGGGGTCGGGGCTTCGGAATATTATCAGCCGGCGGCTCCTGCCACTTTCGGCCATAGTTGCTCGGCCCACGCCTTTGGCACAGCGGCCTATGTTTATGACGACAACCCGACGGTGCCGGTGGCGCCACCCTATACCCCGTCCATCGAAGACTTCACTTCCCAGGGGCCGACCACGATCGACTTTGATTCGATGGGAAATCGGCTGACAACATCGGAAATCCGGCAAAAGCCCGACATCGCCGCGCCGGACGGCGGGAACACGACGTTCTTCGGATTCGATTACGAGGGAGACGGTTTCCCCAATTTTTTTGGAACGAGTGCAGCGGCGCCGCATGCCGCCGGGGTAGCGGCACTGCTTCTGAACAAGGCTGCGGTTGATAGTGTAACGCTGACCGAGGCGCAGGTCCGGACCGACCTGCAAAGTAGTGTGTTAAGCCCGCACGACATCGATCCTCTATTCATTCGCGGCACGGCCACCGGGCGACCCGGCGCGCGCAGGATGAGCGCGGGTTCGGTTCAGGTAACGGGTTTCGGGAACGGCAGTAATGCATCCTCGCGAGATTCCAATTTCTTCACCGTCACTTTTACGCCCGGTCGAACAGGCGAAACGCTCACTCAATTGACGATCGATTTGAGTCAGGCCGGCCTGAAGTTTGATAGTACGAGCGACACCGGTTTTCCTTTCACGCTCGGCAATGTCAGCGGGATTTATCCGGGCAGTATTACCACGAATATCCCGGCGCAGAATCCGAATATTGAGTCCATCACGCTTTTCTTCAAGAAGGGTACGTTCACCACCGGAACATCGGTTTCGTTTGGAATTGATCGCGATTTCATCGGCGACGGCGGGGGAAATGGCGCTGACCTGATGCAGAACGCACAAATCCTCGGAGCGACCACGAAGGGGGGGCTGCAAGGGACGTTCATGAATACCTTCGGAGTGGGCTACAGTATCCTGGATGGGTTTGGGCTGATTGACGCGGTGCAAGCCGCGGCAGCGGTTCCGTAATCGGGCGCATTTGGCTGCGCGATCACAACGGCGTCGGGAAACAGGACGGCTTGCGTGCTACGGCCTGTTCTTGGCGGCGGCGACCTGCGCACCGCTGCGTGATTGTTTCGCGACGACCAAGGGTCTCAGCCAGATTGTGACTCCGGATCTGGAAAATCCGGGTGATTTCTCACTTAGCTTTCAAGCGCAAAGCGCGCATATTGCCAATCCCTACGAGCTGCAGGCAGAACTTGGCCTAACGAAGTGGGCGGAGGTCGCCGTTTTCCATGGCTTCCAGCCGGACGACTGGATTTTTGGCACGGAAGTGGGCCTGATTCAGAAGGAGCCGTACCTTCTGTCCGCGGGATTCGTGAACTGGTCGCCGCACTTGGGAGTCGATCCGCAGCCATTTATCGAAGCGGGCTATTACACCCAGCATCATAAGTTCATCGTGGGCGCAACGCATGTCGGCTACCGCAATGAGGCCATCCTGGGCTACGCCTATGACTTCAACAAGACGTGGCGCGCCCAGGTTGATTTCCAGAGCGGCACCGGCAACTCATCGACCATCGGTTTCACCTGCAATCTGACGCGCGATTTTCAATTCAATCCGGCCATCTATGTGACCAACGACTCCCCGCATCACGTCCTCGGTTACATCGTTTTTACCTACACCTTTCATGTCTGGCACGGCCAGGAGCTGGCTCCCGTGGCGAACACAAGCACGCCATTCGCTAAATAATAAAGGGTGAAGGTAATACGGACCCGTTAGGCCGGGGCGAAGGGGCCGTGTCGTGGTCGGCTACGACCAGCCATCCGACTGACTGGTCGGTGGTCGATGCCCGATCCAAGGCCGAATCCCGCGGTCGGCACCCAAGTCACCCCATCATCGTCGGTGTAGGAATCCGGGACCGGCCATGACGGACGTAACCAACGGACTAGTGGTGGTGGGGCCCTGATGAATGTAAAGGTCGTATTCGTTCAGATTGCTGGCCCAGTTCCGCTGCACTTGCACTTTCTGGCCCGTCCAATCTGCTTTCACGCCGAGCACCGTTAGGGTATAGAGTTCACAGTTCACGCCATCAACGCACGCCGCCTCTGTGTTGACGCCGCCACCCGGGGCGGTCGCCATCCCCTGCCAGGCCGCGGAGGGACCACCGGGCGCAGGCCCAACGGATCCCGAAAAGGGAGCAGCCGGGGTGACAGTCTGGATCGGAGCGACCGGACGCTTGTGGCGGCCGTCGCCGGTGCGCCCGAAAAGCGATGCGGCCGACAAGAGCATGAGGCCGCTCATCAAGAACAGGGTGCAAATGGTGTCGCGCGCGAGGTTGGAAGAAGAGCTTTTTTTCATGTGTTTTGGGGTGATGAGGTGCGACTCGATGCCGGATGAGCCCGGTGCCGTTCCTTGTTGAATCGGACCGGAAGCCTCCCGCGGTTGCGGGTGCCCAATTACTTTTCAGAAAAAGTTCGATCGACGCTCGCCTCGGAGCGGACCGGACGTTCTGGCTGCCTTAGAGTCGGCTCAAGGCTTTTTGGGCGAGCGCCTTGGACTTCTCGATCTTCTTTTCTTCGGTGTCCCCTCCGCCCACACTGACACGTACGAAGGTATTTTTCTTTTTGTCGAGCACGTAGAGCGCACCCCTTACGCGGTTGCCCGACCAGAACGCTTCGTCCCCTGCACCGGTGATTTTTTTGGGCGGCGTTCTCCCCTCCTCTTCTTCACCAGTCCCACGCTTCTGTTCGCGCAGACTTTCCTTCTTGGCCTTATCCGCCTCGGCTTCCTTTTCTGATTCCTCTTTGTCGTAGCGACCGAACAGCTCCTCCCAGTAGTCGTTCGCTCCGCGCTTCGCGTTGGAAGAGGGGTCTCGATCGGTCACGGCCAGGCTGACGGAACGGCTGGATTCAGCGGCGGCGTAGTAACATTGCGAGACGCGCATGCCACCGTCAGAACGGGCGCTGCTTTTTGTTTCTTTCACGGCCTATTCAATGATGGCTGCCATCTCATCGCCTTGGATGAGGCCGCAGACATCGCGCTGTGCTGTCCCTGGTTCGGTTTCTGTGCCGATTGCGATTCGCTTTTCCTGCACCGAGCCCCGAGTAGGGAAGTCAGGAAAAAAAAGGCCAAGAAAGGCGACGAAGCCGACCGTTTGCGCAGACGCGATATTCATAAAGTGAGAGTTAGGAGGAACTTCGAGGGGCAGGGGGCGTGGCGACGAGAAGGCCAGTGAGGAGGAAAACCATGGCGGCGGAGACGAGACAGTAGCGACAAAATGCGTGGAGCAGAAAGGCCTGCACGCTCAAAAGCCATAGGGTATAAAGGAACATGAGCGAAATTGTGATCGCCAGGATTTTGCGAGCGGTGCGGTAACCGAAAGCAGCGAAGGTGGCGGAAGCGAAAACCGTAAAGTAAGCGGTCACTCCGAAGGCGGCCACGGGGATCCTGCCAATCTTGGCGTAGGCGCTGCCCAGGACCTGGAAACAGCCTTCGGATCCGCCGCACACAGCGGTTTCGCCAGTGAAGGCCAGGACCGCCAAATAGGTAGCATCGGCCACACCGACCAAAGCGATGCACGCGGTCAAAATATAAATGATGAGCGTCGCGCGAGACGGAGTGCTCATTCCTGTTTGGGTTCGTTCCATGGTTACTTCTTCCCGGTCGGCTTGCTCCCCTTCATGGCCTCTTCGACGGCTGCCCGCAAGTCTTTCGGGTTGAGGGAGGCAGGCGGAACGGCCGCGTTATTAATAAAAATTGTGGGCGTATTAATGACCCCGAGTTTACTTCCCTCCTTTTGGTCGGTCCGGATGCGTGCGCCGACTTGCTCGCTGGCCATGTCCTTTTTGAAACGGTTGACGTTACACTTAATCATGGAGGCATAGGCGTAAAATAAGCCGCGCGCATCGGTGGCTTTGCTCCAGATGACCTGCTCGCGATAGAGCAGATCGTGCATTTGCCAAAAGTGGCCCTGCAAGCCGGCTGCTTCGGCGGCCAGGGCGGCTTCATTGGCATGCTGGTGCATGACGAGCGGGAAATTTCGAAAGATGATGCGGAGCTTCGGAAAATCGTGGGCCAGTTGATTGAGCGGTTCGGACAGCATTCCGCAGGGAGGACATTGGAAGTCCCCGAATTCGTCGATGGTTACGGCGGCATCGGCCGGTCCCAAAGTGTGCATAGCATCGGGATTTTCGGGCGAACGATCCTTGGCGACTACGGACAGGGTCGGGCGTTTGGCGCGATAAAGCACGGTCGCGCCCGCGACCGTCATGACAGCGACGACGGTAACAATGAGAAAGGGCAGGTATCGTTTCATGTTTCTGCTGGATTGATCATCGCATTTCCAGATTAAGCAAATCGCGCTGGTTCTGTCGAACCAGCGCGATGAATATTCGCCTCTTTACGGCAAGGTCAGGGCAAGGCAGTGCCGGAATTCGCCTGGACCGTTCCGATATCGGAGCTGTTGATGGCTCCATTCGCGGTCACGTCTTCGCGGAAGTTGTCGGTCGAAACGGTCTGTCCCGACTGGGCCTGCGTTTGGGAAACGTCGCTCGAATTGACCGCGCCATTGGCCGTGGTGTCGCCCAAGAGGACTCCCATGACAACGGGAAGGGTCGCCGCGCTGTTGCCGGCGGTGCCGCTCCCGCCCGACAAGGTAACGGTGATCTTCTGGGCATTGGCCACGCCGGTGAGATTGACGATGTACTGGTGCCGATCGGTCCCAATGGCGCTGCTGCTAACGCTTTCGGTTCCAGTGACACTGGCGCCTGCTACGCTATTCAGCGGATTGGCAAAATTGAACACGAGGGTGTGATTGCCATTCGGGCCCCCGGTCCGGCATTCGATGCCGGGGTTACCGGTGACGGGAAGATCGAGGTTGAAGACGCCAGCGGTGCCGTGTGTTTTGGCCGAGACCACCGTGACTGGCACCAGCGGCGGCGTGCAGGCTGCATTGCCAACCAAGGTGTAGCTGCCGTCGGCCGTTGAGTCGATTGCGGATGACTTGGTAATGGTGGCGTTGCCATTTCCGGCAAAGTTTCTGCCGCTCATGAGGGTGAGCGTCGCGCCCGCCCCGGGATTGCCGACCTTGTTGTTGGCGATGGCAATCTGAACTCGCGGAAGTGGCTCTTGCTCACTTCTTGGCCCGATGGGGCCGGGTCTGGGACAGGTCGCCGGAGGGGCGGAGGGCGCCCTCCTCGGGGGCGGCAAACCTTACGGGAGAGAAAAATAATCGGGGCCCTGATAGTTGCCATCGACCGCCTTTGCGATCTGCATGAGCACGTCGTTCACCAGGGTGCTCGCGCCGAAGCGGAAAAGCTCATTCGTTAGCCAATCGTCGCCCAGCGTTTCCTTCACCATGACGAGATACGCGAGCGCCTGTTTGGCCGTGCGAATGCCGCCGGCCGGTTTCATCCCGATGCGCAGACCGGTCTCGTAAAAATAATCGCGGATGGCTTCCAGCATGACGAGCGTTACCGGCATGGTGGCGGCCGGGGAAACTTTCCCGGTCGACGTCTTGATGAAATCGGCTCCCGCGCGCATGGCGATTTCGCTGGCAATGCGCACGTTGTCGTAGGTTTGCAGCTCCCCTGTTTCGAGAATGACTTTCAGGTGAGCCGCGCCGCACGCCTCTTTGGTCGCGGCAATTTCGTCGAAGATGCGCCCATGATCGCCGGCCAGAAAAACGCCGCGATTGATTACCATGTCGATTTCGTCCGCGCCATCCCGTGCCGCCATCCGCACTTCCTCGAGTTTGAGTTTCAACGGCATCAGGCCGGTGGGAAAAGCGGTTGCGACCGAGGCCACTTTGACGCCGGATGTTCCCAGGAATTTCTTGGCCACGCGCACCAGATTTGGGTAGACGCAGACGGCCGCGCACGGTGGCACCTGATAGCGGGGATCGATCGGTTGCATGGCTTTGCGGCAAAGAAACGCGACCTTTCCGGGAGTGTCTTTTCCCTCCAGGGTGGTCAGGTCCATCATGGAGATGGCCAATTTGAGGCCGGCCAGCTTGGCCGAGGTCTTGATGCTGCGCTTGGCGAAGGCGCTCGCGCGTTCCTCCACCATCACCTGGTCGATCGTCGGAACGCGCCATTCCGCCCGGGTCATTTGTTGCAATTTGAGCGGACGATCGAGGGTTTTCATGGCCGGGAGAGTTGGGGCGCGCCTCTCCCTTACCAAACGCCGACCCCTGAATCAACCACTCGCGGCGGCGGGCGGGAGGCTAGGAGGCAGCGCCGGGCGGTGGGCTCCCGTCCGATTGCCATTCCGTCCGCGCTTCGAACACGAGCGAGGCGATCTTTTTAAAATATCGGACGACGTAAAAAAGGTAAGCGCCGAAACCGGCGACCTGTGTCGCGACCAGGAGGGTGTGAAAGCCACGGTCGAGAAAGAGGTGTGGCCAAAGATGAATGCAGAGATAACAAGCCAGGTTGAAGAAGAACACGGCCGGGATGAGGAGCGCGATATTCAGCCGTTGGTCGCGCGTCACCACCGCGGTGAGGCGGTCGCTGGCCGGACCGGCGCTATCCTGGGCGCGCGCTCGAATCAGGCGCAGGTCGTAGACAAAAAGCATCCAGCCAACGGCGCCAAACAAAGTGCCAAAGGCAAACCAGGCTCTGGGGCTAGGCAGGCGGGTGAAGAGCAGCGCCTCCACCAGAGCGCAGGCGATGTAGAGAAAATTGTGGCCGAATTCGAGCGGCCACCGGATGACCGTGATGATGTGCACCACGGAACGCGACTAGAAGACAAAGATGATGAGTAATCCCGCAAGGATGTAGGGCCAGAACAGGATGTCGCGCACGGACATGACGGCGCGCGCGCTGTCGATGAGAAAGTTTAAGGCGACGCCTTGAATAATACTGACCAGAGTGAGCTCGATTTCCACGATCATGGAATCGAGTTCTGAGCGCGAGGCGGGAATCTTCACAGGATGGATGGGGCAGGTGGAACGCGTGCCTGGAGGGATTTGAACCCCCAACCTTCTGATCCGAAGTCAGAAGCTCTATCCAGTTGAGCTACAGGCACTCCCCCGGATGTTAGATTTGCGTCGGGGGATTGGCGAATAAAACCGCAGTGGGCGCTGGTTAAAGGAGAATGAGACGTCGGACGGAGTTCACCACACACCCCGCCACGCTCCGGCTCGGAGTTGCCTGGAATCTGTGCAGCCGTTGCAGGGCAAGCGCTCCGCTTGCCGCACTTGAGACTAGGCCGCCAGGAGAAGATCGAGGCCGTCCAGCGCGGCGATGATCTCGCATCCGGCTAAAAGTTTTTCGAGATCGTTACAACCATCCAACTGTTCGTCCTGGAGGATGCGCTCCCAGAAAGCGGGAGGCGTGGTGCGGAAATGGGATTGGCCGAAAAGATCTGTGGTGGAGTGCATCGGTGGCTTGTTTAGCACCGCACATGCCAGCCGCTTGACCGACGAAATGACGCGCCCGGTTCACGCCGTTTTAGGAGATGGGTGGCCAACGGGACTCGAACCCGCAACAACCAGAACCACAATCTGGAGCTCTACCATTGAGCTATGGCCACCACCTGGGAGGGAGACTTTAGTTTTTGATGTCAGGATTGCAAAGGCAAAGCGCTGACTGGCTGGCACGCTCTCCGCTTATTTCGGCAAATGTGGTGGAAGCCAGTATTGCAACTGGGCACGTCTCGATTATTCTTTCGGCCCGTGCCCGCATGAAGAGAATCGGTCTGATTATCCTTGCCGGTTTGTTCGTGCTCGCTGCGCCCGGACGGCTCCTTGCGCAGGCCGACGATCCCAGCGAGTTGTTCCTTAAGGCGTACATGACGGCCCAGCAGGGGGAGAAGCTGGAGCACGAGAATCAGTTCAAGGCCGCTCTCACCAAGTATCGCTTTGCCGGGAGTTTACTGGAGGAGCTGCGCAAGACGCATGGCGATTGGCAGCCGGCCATTGTCGACTATCGCAGTCGCAAGATTTCCGAAAGCATTTTACGGGTGCAGGACCGGGCCGCGACCCAATCGGACCTGGCGACGGGCCCGACCCCGCTACCGGGTGCGGCGCCCGTTCTTCCGCAGCAATCCAGTACGGTGGAACCGCAGGTTGAAATCATCCCGCCGCGGACCACCGAAAAAGCGCCCAAGGTGGCGGCTGCGCCACCGGCTCCCCAGCTCTCTTCACAAAAAGCGGAAGCGATTGCGCCAGTCGCGCCTCCGCCGCAAGCGACTCCGGACGATGCCGCCATCAAGACGGCGACCAAGAAACTTCTTAGCCGAGTGGATCAGCTGCAAACGGAACTGGAGAAGTCGCGCAAGGAATTCAGTGTCGCGGAGAAGGATAAGGATTCTTTGAGCGGCAAGTTGCAGGAGACGAGCTCGAAATTGGAGAAAGCAGAAGGTGAACTCGGGAAATCGAAAGAGGCGGAGAAGAAGATTCGCGACCAGCTGACCGAAGCGCAGTCATCCCTCAAGAAGGTGCAATCCTCGTCCTCCGGCTCGGACAGTAAAGCGCAGGAGGCGTTGCGGGCCGAGATCGCGCAGTTGAAGAAAGCGCTGGCCTTGGTCGAAAAAGGACGGAGCACGGCGGAAAGGGAACGGGACGAAGCCAACACCAAGGCAGGGGAGGCGGAGAAGCAAATCGTGGCGGTGACGAAGGAGCGGGATGAGGCCAAAGTAAAAGAGGCTGACGCCGGCAAGCAGGTCGCCAGTGTGAGGAAAGAGCGCGATCAAGCGCTGGACCAGTTGAAGGGATTGAAAGGCGCGGAGCAGCGCGTCCAGGCGCTGGTGGCCGAAAACAGCGATCTCAAGCAGAAGCTGGCTGATGCTGAGAAAACCGTGCGCGACCTGAGCGCGGATAAGCCGGAAAAGGAAAAGGCGCTGGCTGATGTGAGGCAGCAAATCGACCAACTGCAGCAGCAACTGGCCTCCAGCCAGAAGCAAAACAAGGATTACGAAGCAAAAGTGGCTGAACTGAGCTCGCAGCTGGAAGAAGCCGGCTCGCAATTGCAGAAAGCCAAGCTGGCCGGAGCCAACGCCGAAGAGACGACCCGCCTGGTTAAAGAGAACCAAATCCTGCGCAACATCGTGGTGCGGGAGCGCGAGGAGGAAGCGCGCCGCGACCAGGCTAAGAAACTCATGCTGGCTGAGTTTGATAAATTAAAAATCAAGTCGGACACGTTGAACGAGCAGATTGAGCTGCTGGCCCAGCCGGTTACGAAGCTGACCGATGAAGAACTCGCCTTGCTGCGTCAGCCGGTCATTTCCATCTCCGATTCGAATCCGGCCGCGTTAAAAACGAGCTTCACCTTCGCCAAGAAGACGACTAACTCCGTGCGGGTGACCGGTCCAGCGGGCGAGGGAAGCGCGGCCAATGACAATGCTTCTACTCCGTCGGCTCCGGGCCGGGACAGTGGTTTCAAGCCGGGTGTGCCGGACGATCTGGTTCCGCTGGCGCGCGAAGCGAAGGAAGATTTCGAGAAGGGTAAATACCGGACGGCCGAGAAGGTGTATCAGCAGATCCTGACGAAAAGCCCGAACAACCTTTACTCCTTGTCGAACCTGGGGGTCGTTTATTTCCGGACCGGCAAGTTGAAAGCAGCTGAACTGACCCTAAAGAAGGCGGTGATGCTGGCTCCGAAAGATGAGTTTTCGCGGACCACGCTTGGGATTGTTTACTATCGCCAATCCAAATTTGACGATGCATTGAACGAATTGACCAAGGCGCTGGCTATCAATCCGAAGAGTGCCACGGCCCATAATTATCTGGGCATTACGGCCAGCCAGAAAGGGTGGCAGGAGGCGGCCGAAAAGGAAATGCTCGAGGCGATCTCCAATAATCCCGATTACGCGGATGCACATTTCAACCTGGCGGTGATCTACGCGACGGCGCAACCGCCCTCGAAGGAGTTGGCCAAACGCTATTACACGCGGGCCACTTCGCTCGGCGCCGATCCTGATCCTTCCCTCGAGAAATTGTTGCGTTAAGCGCCTTATCCACGCATCAATCAGGCGTGCTGAAACCGTTTCTCACCGCCAATTGGCGGTATCTGGCGATGCTGAATTTCCAGATCGATCCAGCCATCCTGGCGGCGCGCATCCCGGTTGGGACCGAGCTCGATTTTTACGGGGGAGAGACCTACGTCAGCGTCATTGGTTTTCTTTTTTATCACACCATGGTGGTGGGCCTGCCGATTCCGTTGCACCGGAATTTTGAGGAAGTGAACCTGCGCTTCTACGTTCGCAAAAAATCGGCCGATACCTGGCGGCGCGGCGTCGTCTTCGTGCGTGAGCTCGTGCCGAAAATCGCCATTGCGGTGACAGCCCGGGTTTTCTACGGCGAGCCCTATCAAGCGCTGCCCATGCGGAGCGAAGTGACCGATCGCGATGGCGAGGTGCACACGCGCTATGAATGGCGCCGCGGCAAGATTTGGGAATCGCTCACCATGAGCGCACGGGGTGACGCGCAGACCGTCCCGGTCGGCTCGCATGAAGAGTTCATTACCGAGCATTACTGGGGCTACACGCAACGCGGTCCGCGCACGAGCGAGTACCGGGTCGAGCATCCTCGCTGGAAAATCTGGCCGGCCGAGTCATTCGAGCTTAAGGCCGACGTCGCCACGCTTTACGGCGAAGCGTTTTGCGAACCCCTGAGCGCGATCCCGGTTTCGGCCTTCATTGCAGAGGGTTCTCATGTGCAGGTCTTCCGGAAATTTGATGATCCGGGCGTGGTCGAGCCTGCGACAGGCAGACGAGACTGAGCGACATCCTTACCGGTGGGGCGAGACTCCGTCGAGCCGACTTGTTTTTCTTTGGCAGAGGATTCGACGGCTCGACAGAGTCTCGCCCCCACCGGACTGGGTTATTTCGAGGCCAGGAGTTGGCGCAAAACGAAAGGCAGAATCCCGCCGTGCCGGTAATAATCGATCTCGATCGGTGTATCGATTCGCAGGAGGACCGGCACTTTGCGCACGGCCCCGTCCTTGTTCGTGATCTCCAAAGCGACCTCCTGGCCAGGTTGAATCGATTCGGATAATCCGGTGATGGAAAATGTCTCGGAGCCATCAAGACCGAGGGTTTGGGCATTGGTCCCTTCAGCAAATTGCATGGGGAGCACGCCCATTCCGACAAGGTTCGACCGGTGAATCCGTTCGAAACTGGCCGCCACCACCGCCCGCACTCCGAGCAACCGCGTCCCTTTCGCCGCCCAGTCGCGCGAAGACCCGGTTCCGTATTCGTGACCAGCGAGAATGACGAGCGGCGTGCCTTCGTCCTGATACCTCATTGCCGCGTCGTAGATCGGCATGTCCTCTCCGGCTTCCGGTTTCCCGTTTCCGAAATACTTTGTCACGCCGCCTTCCGTCCCCGGCACCATCAGGTTTTTGATGCGCACGTTCGCGAAGGTGCCCCGCGTCATGACCAGGTCGTTTCCGCGCCGGCTTCCGTAGCTGTTGAAATCCTGCGCTTCAATTCCGCGCGAAACCAGATACTTCCCGGCCGGCGACGACGCCTTGATCGCGCCCGCCGGCGAAATGTGATCGGTTGTCACGGAGTCACCGAAAATGCCCAGCGCGCGCGCGTTTCGGATCTCTTCGATTCGCCCCGCGTCCATGGAGAAATCTTTAAAGAACGGCGGCTCGTGAACGTAGTCACTATTTTCATCCCACTGGTAAACCTCGCCTGTGCTGGAAGGAATTTCGTTCCACTTCGGATTCTGATTGGCGAAGTCCCGATAAAGGCGCTGGAACGTCTCGGGGGTCAGCGCCGAGGTCATGGCCTCTCGAATTTCGTGCAAGGTTGGCCAGAGATCGCGCAGGAAAGTTTCCTGGCCATCTTTATCGCGTCCGATCGATTCGCGCGAAAGGTCCAGATCGATGCGGCCGGCCAGGGCAAAAGCCACGACCAGCGGCGGCGACATGAGAAAGTTCGCCTTGATATTCTGATGCACGCGCGCTTCGAAATTGCGGTTGCCGGAAAGGACCGAAGCGGCCACCAAATCGTAATCGTTGATGGCCTTCTCGATTTTCGGATGAAGCGGCCCGGAGTTCCCGATACAGGTGGTGCAACCGTAGCCGACAATATTAAAGCCGAGTCGATCGAGATAAGGCTGCAAACCGGTCTTGTTCAGGTAATCGGAAACAACGCGCGAGCCGGGCGCGAGCGATGTCTTGACCGCTGGACCGACGCGCAAGCCGCGTTCGACCGCCTTCTTGGCGAGCAAACCGGCCGCCAGCATGACGCTTGGGTTGCTCGTATTCGTGCAGCTGGTGATGGCGGCAATGAGCACGCTGCCATGCCCGATCCGGCTCTGGCCGTGATGAAACGGATCGCCCGTCGCATCTTTAAAGTCCCTGGCCGAGTCGGGAGTCGGCCGGTTCGTGACCATTTCCAATTTGTTAAGCTCTTCCGCGGGCTCGACGTTTTTGGTGCGCTTATCCGTTGAAGGCATATCGCCGTCCGTCGGCGCCGTCCCATTCAATTGCACAAGGTGTTTGGCGTCCAGGTCGCCTTCTTCTTTACCGTAGCCACCATCGGCCAGTGGTTTGCGCAGAAGCGACCGGAAGGTTTCGCCAAGAGCTGGCAGATTAATGCGATCCTGGGGACGCTTCGGCCCGGCCACGCCCGGTTGCACGTCGCCCAGGTCCACCTCGACGAGGACGGAGTAATCGATATCTCCCTGGCGCGGCATGCCGAACATCTGTTGCGCCTTGAAATAGTTCTCGAAGGCCGTGCACTGCTCGTCGGTGCGCCCGGTCGCGCGCAAATACGCGACCGATTCGTGATCAACCGGGAAAAATCCCATGGTTGCTCCGTACTCCGGCGCCATGTTTCCAATGGTGGCGCGGTCGGGCACCGGCAGAGAGGCCGCGCCTTCGCCATAAAACTCGACAAACTTGCCGACTACTTTTTTGGCGCGGAGCAACTGTGTGATGTGCAGCACCAGATCGGTCGCAGTGACGCCCTCGCGCAGCCGCCCGGTCAGATGCACGCCGACGACTTCGGGAGTGAGGAAATAAACCGGCTGGCCCAGCATGCCCGCTTCCGCCTCGATCCCGCCTACGCCCCAGCCGACCACGCCGAGCCCATTGATCATGGTGGTGTGCGAGTCGGTTCCAACCAGGGTATCGGGGTAGAAAAGTGAAGAGTTGAGAGTGGAGGGTTGAGAGAACAGCACCCCTTTCGCGAGGTATTCGAGGTTTACCTGGTGCACGATGCCGATGCCGGGAGGAATCAGCCCGAACGTTTTAAACGCTTGCTGGCCCCACTTTAAAAACTGGTAGCGCTCCCGGTTGCGCTTGAATTCCATTTCCAGGTTGAGCTGCAAGGCCTGAGCCGAGCCGAAAAAATCGACCTGCACGGAGTGATCGACCACCAAGTCTACCGGGACGAGGGGCTCAATGATTTTCGGGTCGCCGCCCACCCGTTGCACCGCGCTGCGCATGGCGGCCAGATCGACCACGAGGGGCACACCGGTGAAATCCTGCAGGACGATGCGCGCGACCACGAAGGGGATCTCTTCGTTGACCGGTTTCTGCGCGTTCCAGCCCGCCAGGGTCTCGACATCTTTGCGTCGGACTTTCTTCCCGTCGCAATTCCGCAGAACGGCTTCGAGCACGATGCGGATGCTGATGGGCAAACGAGAGATCTTTCCGATGCCCTGCGCCTCGAGCGCGGGCAGAGAATGCAAATGCCCTTCGCGTCCGTTTCCGGCGTCGAACTTCTGCAATGTTTTGAATTCGTCAGTCATATTAACGTGTCATTCTGAGATCGCGAAGACGACCGAAGGATCCCGCATGGTTCCAGAAAATCACACTCGGTGGGTCGGGTGATCCAAGCTTCGACTGTGAGGTCCTTCGCTTGCGCTGAGAATGACAAAGCTGGGCGTGCGAGGTCATTTCAGCTCGGCCAGCTTCGCTTTAATCTTGCCGAAATTCGGCAGCGCCCGTGCATCATTATCGCATTCCGCATATTGGATCACGCCGTTCCGATCGATGACGAAGACGGCGCGCTTCGGAACTCCGCCCATTCCAAGATTCATCTGCGGCAGGAAAGAGTCGTAGGCGACGTCGTACTCTTTCGCGACCTTGTGCTCATAATCACTGAGCAGGGGGACGGTGATCTTTTCCTTCTGCGCCCAGCTCTCCTGAGCGAAAGGATTGTCGCCACTGATGCCGTAAACGGTGGCATTCAAACTTCCGTAAGCGGAGAGATCCAGGCTCACGCCACACATTTCCGTCGTGCAGGTGCCGGTGAAGGCCATCGGGAAAAAGAGGAGCAGGGTGTTTGTTTTCCCGAAGTTATCGCTCAGTTTGATTTGCTTCGGTCCGTCCGCGGTTTTGGTGGGCAGGGTGAAATCGGGTGCTTTGGTGCCAGGAGTGAGTGCCATAAATGAGTCGTTGGTTCAGGTTAAGAGGAACTTCACTATAAGATCGCGCTGGAGTGGGTCAAAAATTTTGCGAGCCAAGACCTTTATCTGGCTACGGCGTGACTGCGCCGATGCCTAAACTGTGTTCATCCGTGTTCATATGTGGCTAGATTCCTTGTCCATGGACCTGCTTTGGTGGCTGATCGTGATCGTGCTCTTCGCCATTGGGCTGATCGGCACGGTTCTGCCGATCTTTCCCGGCACCACCATCATTTTGGCGGCGGCGATCGTTCATCGTGTGATGCTCGGGGCAGGGAAGAGTGTGGGTTGGGCCACGCTCGGGGTGCTCGTGCTCCTCACGCTGGCCTCCTACGGGTTTGATTTTCTGAGCGGCTATCTGGGCGCCCGTCATTTTGGGGCGAGCAAGTGGGGAACGTTCGGCGCAGTGGTGGGTGCTCTGTTTGGACTCTTCTTCGGCCTCATCGGTCTTTTCATCGGACCGGTTATCGGAGCCATCGCCGGCGAGCTGGTGGCGGGCAAAAAGATGATCGCGGCCGGGCGCGCGGGCTGGGGAAGTTTACTCGGAAACCTGGGTGGCATGCTGGGCAAACTGGCCATCGCGCTGCTCATGATTTGTGTTTTTCTCATGAGCGCGCCGGCGCCTTTTTAATTTGTCTTCAGGTAGGGACGCCCCGCTGGGGAGTCCACACCGCGCGCGAGGTTCCGCCGACCAAGGTGAATGGAAAATCGGCGGGGCGGACGGCGCCGCGCGCCGTCCCTACCTTTCCGGAGATGTCCGCCAGGTGGAAACAAAAAGTGTTTGCGCGGCTCTGGACTTTGTCTTACAAAGTAAAGCCATGAGCGAGCCCACATCGGCGGAAGAGGATTTGCGGGCCATCCGCACTTTGATGGAGCGAGCCAACACCTACCGCGCCATCTCCGCCCCGAGCGCCCTCGTCGCCGGAGTGCTCTCCACGCTCGCGGCCGGCGCCGTTTACTTTAATAACGAGGTGAAACTGGTCCTGGGCCGGACCGTGCGCCCACGCGAGTTTGTCGGACTTTGGATCCTGGTCCTGATCAGCGCTGCCGTCGTGAATGCATTCTTTGTCTGGCGCGAAGCCCGGCTGGCGGGCCGACCCTTCGTTTCTTCCGGGATGAAGCTGGCCCTGCGCGCCATCATTCCGAACCTGCTGATTCCGACGGCGTTTACCCTCTGGTTTTTTGAGACCGGTTACCTCGGGGCGCGGGAGCTGGAGCTGGTGGCAGTCTGGGTGGCTTTCTACGGGCTGGCTCTGCTTTCCACGGGGCTCTTCGCGCCACGCTCGCTCGCCATCCTCGGATGGGCTTTTCTTCTCTCCAGTCTGAGTATTCCGGTGTTAATGGGTCCGATCGATCAATTCACGGAAGACGTGCCCGACACCGTCATGGGGGTGACTTTCGGGCTGTTTCATTTGATTTACGCGGTGGCCGCCTGGCCGCGCCGGGGCGCGGCGGCGGATGCGCCGATTACCTCCGCATGAGCGATGCTCGATTTCGACAAGCTCGACAAGGCGATCCACGAGAAGGGGAGGCTTTCCATCATGACCCTGCTGGCCACGCGGGTGAGCTGGTCGTTCCAGGATTTGAAATCGGAACTGGGGATGAGCGACGGCAACCTGATTACGCATTTGCGCACGCTGCACAAGCTGGGGCTGGTGGCGATGACGAAGGAGATGCGGGGGCGTCCGCAGACGACCTATGCGTTGACGGGAAAGGGGCGCGGGGCTTTCCGGGAATATTTGGAGATATTGGAAAAGATTGTGAAAGCGGGAAAGAAATGAAATTTTTTTGCGTATACGCTTTGTGACAAAAAGTGTCGATTGCCCTCTTTTATGAAGATCATTCTCGCTCAACATTTCGGCGTCTGCTTCGGCGTCCGTGATGCCATCGCGCAAGCCGAACAGCTCGCTCGCCACGCTCTTCTCACCATCCTGGGAGAACTCGTCCATAACCCGGTCGTGCGCGAACGGCTGCGGGCCCGCGACATCCGGGAAGGCTCCCTCGAGCATTTCACGTCCGACTCAAAGCAGGTCATGATTAGCGCCCATGGCGCATCCGACCAACGCGGCGCCGCGTGGAGAATGCGGCGTAACAAGACCAAGGAGTTCGCGACGGTCGCAGTCTCGTTGTGTTCGTCGCTTGGACTGTCCGATCCGTGTCGTCCGCGCTCCGTTTCATTTTCTATGAACTGTGGTAAATTCAATGGATGGCAGGCGATCGCTGGTGAGCCGTAAGGCTGACCAGAGGAAAGTCCGAACACCATACGGCGGCATGCCGCGTAAAACACGCGGGCGCCGCGGTCGTAAGATCGCGGTGACGGAAAGTGTCACAGAAAAGACACCGCCGGTTCTTTGGCAACAAGGCACAGGTAAGGGTGAAAAGGCGAGGTAAGAGCTCACCGCTCGCGAAGTAATTCGCGAGGCACGAAAAACCCCATGCGGTGCAAGACAGAACAGAGGGAGGGCCGCCGGTCCGCACACTCCGGAATCTTTTCGGGGTTGATCCTCGGGTAACGTCGCATCACGGTCTCGCCCCCAACGGGACCGGGCGTCTCGCGCAAGCGAGATGAGATAAATGATCGTCCCCCGAAGAAATTCGGGGACAGAATTCGGCTTATCGCCATCATATAGGAAGGGCGTCTTCGGAAACGGAGGCGCTCTTCGCTTTTGGTTATCTGTTGGTGGGCGAGACTTTGTCGAGCCGGCGAACCAGGAGGAGATAAAGTCGGCTCGACAGAGTCTCGCCCCACCGGCTGGGATCAAAGGGTTTCCAAACAATCGTCGAGGCAACGGAGAAGGTGCGAAACGGTTTCCTCCGTCTCGTCGCCCATGTTGGATAGACGAAAGGTCTGGCCTTTGATTTTCCCGTAGCCCGGATCGATCACGAGATGATGCTTCTGGCGGAGGTCGCGGACCAGTTTCACGACGTCGATGCCGCGGTTGTTTTTCACGCAGGTCAGAGTTTTCGAACGGAACCGGTCTTCCGCGAAAAAATCGAAGCCACGGCGTCTCACCCATTCATGGACGAGGGCGTTGGTGCGGGCGTGACGTTCGAAGCGGGCCTCCACTCCTTCCTCGAAGATCTCCTCCAGCTTGGATTGCAGTGCGTAAATGTGGCCAATACTCGGCGTGCTCGGCGTCATCCACTCCGCCTGGTGCTTTTTGAACTCGAGAAAATCGAAATAGTAGCCGCGATCCTTGTTCTTCTCCGCGCGGGCCACCGCTTTTTCGGAAGCAGCGAAGAGCGAAAATCCGGGGGGCAGGGCGAGCGCCTTCTGGGAACCCGTGAGCAGGACGTCGATGCCCAGCGCGTCCATCTCGATCGGGATGGCCGAGAAAGAGGAAACAGTATCGACGATGAGGGCGACGTCGGGGTATTTGGCCAGCACACAACAAATTTCGCCGAGCGGATTCATCACGCCGGTGGAGGTCTCGTTATGAATTAGCGTGACCGTATCAAACTTTCCGGTGGCGAGTTGTCGGTCGAGATCGTTCTGATCGATGTGACGTCCCCACTCAACCTGGAGCGGTTCGGCCTCCTTGGCGCAGCGGCGGCTGACGTCGAGCCATTTATCAGAGAACGCGCCGCACATGCAGTTGAGGACGCGGCGGCCGGCCACGTTGCGAATGGCGCCTTCCATAACGCCCCAGGCCGATGACGTGGAAAGGAAAACCGGTTGCTTCGTTCCGAAGAGAGTTTGCAGTTGCGGATGGATGGAGCGGTAAAGATTTTTGAAGTCTTCGCCGCGATGGCCGATGACCGGGCGAGCGAAGGCGGCCAGGGTTTTGGCGGAGACTTCCACTGGGCCGGGGATGAAAAGCTTGTCGTGAGAAGACATGAGGCAAACGTCCACCGCTGAACGTTCAACGTCCAACGCTCAACTGAGAAAGCACGGAACAGGGAGTCGAACGGACATTTCGCGGGATCTATGAGTCCTTCCTAATGAAACTGATGTCGCCGCTGCGTTCCACACACGCGGCATGGATTCTGGATAAGTCTTCGATCTTGGCATCGAGCCGGAGGTCTTCCGCCAGGTCATGACTCGAGATGTGGTTTCGTCGCAAATTTCGCAGGTCGAGATTGCCATTGTGGACGATCACATCGGGCTCGCCTTTGATCAGGATTCCAAACCAGTGCGAGTAGAAAGCGATCGTGGCGAGCAGCCGATGCTGAAGCACAAGGACGAAGCCGCCGCCGAGCGTGGTAAAAAAGGCGGCGCTGCCATTGATGGCGCGTGATAACACCGAGGCGAGGATCACGATGAGCACAGCGTCGAAGGCAGTCTTGCGAGAGAGTGATCGCTTATGTTCGAGCCGGACCATGATCAGGGTGGCAATGAACACGATGACTCCGCGGAGTGAGATTTGCAGGAAGGTCAGGTTCTTCGGCTCCGCTCCCAATCCAAGAAGCGGTCCAACCAAATTCCCGGGAAAAAGAAGCGTTAATCGTTAGGGGGCTGCCCTTGGCGGGGACAAGGGTTGCCCACGGCAGAGTAGGCCACATTCGCCACGCTTGGCCATTCCAAGCAAGGGTCGGCTTTTTCTCGCGCTTGCACGGTAAACTGTCGCATGGCATAAGACCACGCTCGCGCGCACGCCCCGTGACCGCGTTTATAGAGCGAACCATGCCTACGTTCCCATCCTCAACGTCAGACCCGACGCTCGCCGCTGAAGCCCTTTGGTTTCGCTACCGGCGTGCGATTTTGGCGCTGCTTCTCCTCCTCGTGGTGGTGGCCGCGGGCTGGGGCGCCTATCAGCTTTATGCAATACGGCGGGAGTCGGCCGCATCCGCCCGGCTGGCCAACGCCAAAACTCCCCGGGATTACGAGGAGTTGATTGCCCAATACGGTAGCACCCCGGCCGGCGCTTCTGCCTGCCTCCTTCTGGCGGAAACGCAGCGCCAGGATCGGAAATTCGTCGAGTCGAACGCCACGTTGCAGTCGTTCGTAGATAAAAATCCAGAGCATGAACTGGTGCCGACGGCCAAGATGGCGATGGCGTCGAACTTGGAGTCGACCGGCAAGACGGACGAAGCCCTCTCTCTCTATCAGCAGGTCGCCGCGAAATACCCGAAAGGTTTTACCGCGCCGCTTGCCTTGATGTCGCAATTGCCGCTCTTTAAGGCGAAGAATCAGAGCGATCAGGCGCGCCGCGTGTGCGAGACGGTGCTGTCCCAGTATGGCGACAGTTTTTGGGCGAGTGAGGCGATGCGGGAACTGCGCACCTTGAAGCCGGCGTCGAACGCGCCAGGTCCGGCGGCGCCGGGCGGGAATCCAGGCGCGCCCTCCATGCCTCCAGCGCAGGCGCGACCGCCCATGATGCTTCCGCCCGAGCCGGCCCCCGCCGGTCCGCCCCAGGCGGGCGCTCCGCCCAAACCGAAGTAGGGCACGGCGCGGTTGGTCGCGGGGTGTTCCTAACCAAGGCCATCGTTCCCGATATTGCCCGGGAATTCCGGCGACAGAGCGCCGTGGCCACAGGGGGGAGACGTTTCCTCGAGGGCGTTGTAGAGGTGCTCGTCGCGGCGAGCACCTGTTTAAAGAGACAGGCGGTTGGCACAACCGCCTCTACAACGTTTTGTGTTAGGCCGGATTAAGCGATCGCGGCGACAGAGCGTTGTGGCGGCTGCAGCTCGGAGCCGCTCCCGCAAGCTTATCGCTTGGAGAATTGGAAGCGTTTGCGCGCGCCGGGTTGCCCCGACTTTTTGCGTTCTTTCATGCGCGGATCGCGCCGAAGCAGTCCGTCCGCTTTGAGCGCGCCGCGCAAGTTGGCGTCCGCCTGCAAGAGCGCGCGGGAAATGGCGAGACGAGCAGCGCCGGCCTGCCCGGCCATGCCGCCGCCGGTCGTGTTGATGGACATGTCGTAGGCGTTGACCGCTTTGGCCACCTGGAGGGGTTGAAGCAGGGTGTTTTGCAGCGGAGTGGTCGGAAAATAATCTTCAAAGCTGCGGCCGTTAATTTCGATCTTGCCGGTTCCAGCCGTCATGCGAATGCGGGCGACCGATGTTTTGCGGCGTCCGGTGGCGATAAATTCTTCTGATTGAGCCATAAGCCTCAGGGACTAACGAAACGTGATCGCTTGCGGCTGTTGCGCCGAGTGCGGGTGTTGCTCACCCTTATAGACTTTTAGTTTGCGGTAAACGGAGCGACCGAGCTTGTTGTGGGGGATCATGCCGCGGACGGCGTGTTCGATCAGTAATTCCGGGTGACGGACGCGGCGAGAGCGGACGCTTTCGGTCTTATGTCCGCCGACGAACCCGGAGAAGCTCATGTAACTCTTGAGTTCTTCCTTCTTGCCGGTGACGCGAACTTTTTCCGCGTTAATGACGACGACAAAATCGCCCGTATCCACGTGTGGGGTGAAGATGACTTTTTCCTTCCCGCGCAGCAGGTTGGCCGCGCGTTCGGCGACACGGCCGAGAACCTGATCTTTGGCATCGATGATCCACCATTTACGGGCGACCTCGGTGGCTTTGGCTGAGAAGGTTTTGGTGGCGGGCATGGCGGGTTGAAAAGGGTCCGGAAACTACGGGCGTGGGGTGCGGGTGTCAAATGGGGAAGTAGGTGGGTGTGGAGGGAAAGCTTGGCACCGCGCCTGCTTATAATTACCATAATGAGCCTCCTCGCCCGTTCCGCCTTTCTTCTCCTTGCCCTCCTCCCTCTCCCGGTAGCCGCTCGTGCCAGCGAAGTGACCGCTTCCGCCGTGGTCCGCGAAATGAATCTCGCCCGACAAGATCCAGCCGCTTACGCCAGACTTTTGAAAGATGTCCGAGCCCATTACAATGGCCGATTCGTGGTCCTGCCCGGCCAGACTAAAATCTACACGCATGAAGGACTGGGTGCGGTGGACGAAGCGATTCGCTTCCTTCGCGCGGCCCAGCCCCTCCAACCGCTGGCGTTGTCGCCCGGGATGTGCCGGGGCGCGGCCGATCACTGCGCCGAGCAGGCGGGTGGCGCCATTGGCCATGGAGATCCGGCCAGCCGCATGAACCGCTACGGGACCTGGGCCGCAGCCTGGGGTGAAAACATTTCGTATGGAAAAAGCAGCGCCTGCGACGTGGTCATGGCTTTGATCATTGATGACGGGCTGCCGGCCCGCAAACATCGCGCCAATATTTTCGCCGCGAAATTCAATTACGCGGGCGCGGCCTATGGGCGGCATGCGCGTTACGGCAGTGTCTGCAGCATCGATTTTGCCGGAGCCTATTTCGAGCGTGGTGGTCAGACCGCGGAGAGCGCGCTGGTGGCCAGGAGTTACTAGGCTGTCGTCTGCGCCCTCAGCTTGTCAGCGTGAGCGCAAGCGAAGGATCTCTCACGCGCCCTCTGGATCACGCACTCGGCGTCGGATAACGCGGTCTGAATCGGTGAGATCCTTCGCCCTCTGCGCGGGCTCCCGCCACGGCGGGCAGGGAGGATGACACCGCTCGGGAGATCATCGTAGATTTCGGTCGAACGATTGGTCTTTGTCTGCGCCCTTATGAATCGCGGCGGGCGCGTGCTTCCGGAATTTTGTTCAAGATGGGCTGGATGGTGGGATCAGCCTTCAGCATGGATGATCGCATGGCTTCGCGAAAGTCGCGGTGCGCCTGCCTCATTTTGATCTGGGCCGCGCGGACCGCTGGATCCGGCACGGCTTTGCAGTGAGCGGTCCGCAGCTGCTCACGCTCGGCCGCGGATAGGCCAGCCAGTTTCTGCTGCCAACGAGCGCCGCGTCCATCAGCATTGGGCTGGTTTTGGGCGAGGGCGAGGGGAGCGGTGGGCGCGACGAGGCAGAGGGCGATGATGCAGAGGAACGAGAGCGTTTTCATTTCCGGATTAAAAACCGGGCGCGGCCGAGAGTTGCGCGGGCCGGATGCAAGAGGCCCATTGGACGCTGGCATTTTGACCGGTTGCGTTTAATGGTTGCCGCGCGCCCTATGGCTAATCCCGCAACTGAGCCCGTCAAAACGGCGATCACTCCGCGCCGCGAACAGGATTTTCCGGAGTGGTACCAGCAGGTCATCCGCGCGGCTGAGCTGGCCGAGTCTTCGGATGTGCGCGGATGCATGGTCATTCGTCCCTGGGGATTTGGAATTTGGGAAAACATGCAGCGCCAACTCGACTCCATGTTTCGGGCGACCGGACACCGCAACGCCTATTTCCCGCTCTTTATTCCGCTGAGCTATTTCGCGAAAGAAGCGGAGCACGTGGCAGGATTCGCCAAGGAATGCGCGGTGGTCACACACACCCGGTTGGAGGTGGACGCGGAGGGCAAGATGAAACCGGCCAGCCCGCTGGCGGAGCCGCTTGTCGTTAGGCCGACTTCCGAGACCATTATCGGAGCGAGTTATGCGAAGTGGGTGCAGTCCTACCGGGATCTGCCCATTTTAATCAACCAATGGGCCAACGTGGTTCGCTGGGAAATGCGTCCGCGCCTGTTTTTGCGCACCTCCGAATTTCTCTGGCAGGAGGGACACACCGTTCACGAAACGGAAGCCGAGGCGCGCGCCGAAACGGAGCAGATGCTGCGCGTCTACGAAACTTTCGTGCGCGATCACCTGGCGATCCCGGTGTTCAGTGGAGAGAAATCGGAGAGCGAACGATTTCCCGGCGCGGTCCAGACGCTCTCGATTGAGGCGATGGTGCAGGACCGGAAGGCGATCCAGGCGGGCACTTCCCATTTTCTCGGGCAGAATTTTGCGAAGGCGAGCGGGATCCAATTTCAAAATCGCGAAGGGAAACAGGAGTTCGCCTGGACGACCAGTTGGGGCATGAGCACGAGGCTGGTCGGCACCGTCATCATGGCGCATGCGGACGACGACGGGCTGGTCCTGCCCCCGCGGATTGCTCCGACCCATATCGTCATTCTGCCGATCACGCCAAAAGAGGAGTCGCGCGCCCCGGTGCTGGAAGCATGCGACCGCCTGGCGCAGCAATTACGGGCGGTTCGCTACGCCGATGGACCGATCGAGGTGGAGGTCGATCGACGCGATCTGGGCGGCGGTGTGAAAAATTGGGAGTGGATCAAGAAGGGCGTTCCGTTGCGGGTGGAAATTGGACCGCGCGACCTGGAGAAAGGTTCCGTGGCGGTGAGCCGGCGCGATCAGCCGGTCAAGGCGAAACAATTCATGGCCATGGAAGAAATGGTGTCGCAGGCGTCGGAATTGCTCGGGTCGATCCAGGAGAATTTGTACAACCGGGCCAAAGAGTTTCGCGATGCGCACACGCGCCTGATCGATTCAAAGGAAGATTTTTACGCCTTCTTCACGCCCACGAACGCGGCCAAGCCGGAGATCCATGGGGGGTTTGCGCTGGCCCACTGGAACGGATCGCGCGCGGTGGAGGAAAAAATTAAGAGCGAGCTGAAAGTCACGATTCGATGCATTCCCTCCGGGGAGTCGAACGAGGCGGGCCGGTGCATTTTTACAGGCGAGCCGAGCGAGCGGCGGGTCATTTGGGCGAAGTCCTACTAATTTTGGCGTATGATCGGGGTATTGACGCAGAAGGATCACGCTCGTTTATTCCCGCCATGTCGATGGAGATGAAGCTTTACAGCCGCGAATGGTGTTCGTGGTGCATCGATGCAAAGGACTACCTGACCGAGCGTGGTTTCCAGTTTACGGAAATCAACGTGGGTGAGGACCGGACGGCTTATGAAGAGATGAAGGCACTGTCGGATCAAACCTACGTGCCGACCTTCGTGGCCGGGGATAAGGTGCTGGCGAATTTTGATACAGATCAACTTGAGAAGTTTCTGAGCGAGAATCGGATCGAGCCCTAATGTTGTTTGGTTTCTTTCTCACGCTTGGCGTGGCGGTGCTCAGCATCGCCCTGCGCAGCTTTCAAAGCTCCTTCGCGCAAAAGTCGGGCGCTCTCGGGATCCTGGCCGCTTCCTATCTGCTGGTTTACTTTGCCACCGGCAGCTGGCTCTTCGGCCTGGCCGGCGCCTTGAGTTGGCTCTTTCTCCCCTGGATCGAAATCCTGACCCGGATCCGGGCGCTGCGTTTGCCCAAGGAAAAGCAGCTGCGGCCCAAGACTGCGCCCTCCGCCGATGTTTTCCCGAGCCTCGGTGATATCACCCACGAAATTGAGAGCGCTGGATTTGTTTACGTGAACGATGCCGGCTGGGACTGGGATGATTACCGTCAGTTCTTTCGCCTGTTCTACAAGGAGGACGACCGGTCGCAGGCCACCATTTGTTTAAATGAACAGCATGATTTGTCCTTTTATTACCTGCGAATCTCTTCGCGCTCGAAGGCCGGCATCATCTGGACGACTTGGAACTACCCCTTGTCCTACGGCCTCAAGCTGACGCCGCAGTTTCGCATCAATCGTCAGCGCCCCGATCAATCCTTCTTTCAGCTCTACCAGAGCCATCGCGAATTTTTGCGGGAGAATGCCGTGGAGACGGAAGCGATCGCGCCGATGGACGAAGACCGGATGCAGGCGGAGATCGAGCACGATTTGCGCGACCAAATTGCCCATAACATTGACAAGGGCGTCTTGAAATCGACAGGCGACGGCGATGCCAAGTATTCCCTGCGCGGGATGTTCTATCTGTGGCTGCAGTTCCTGCTCGATCTGGTCAGGCTGTAATGTGGGAGGGACCTTAGTGTCCCGATTGGAAAATTCGCGGCGCTGAGGCCGCTCCCACATGGGAAGTCCCTATACCTTCAGGATCTCGGTTTCCTTGCGCGAGAGATGATCGTCGACCGATTTGACGAAGCGATCGGTCAATTTTTGCACCTGGGTTTCGAGGTCGCGCAGGCCATCTTCCGTGACTGCGCCGCCGGTTTTGAGTTTTTTCGCGTCATCCAGTGCGGTGCGGCGGTTGGCCCGAACTCGAACCCGCGCTTCCTCCGCCATTTTACCTAACGATTTCACCAGTT
>JBBRDU010000034.1:0-27646 GCA_038203615.1 Chthoniobacterales bacterium | reverse complement strand
TGATCGCGGGGAACAAAGACGCGTCGGTAGAAGCGGTGCTGGGCGGGAAGCTGGGCACGCTGGTGGATCCGGACTCGATCGCGTCGATCGCGGATGCGATCATGAGCGCGATCGGAAAGCTGACGACGGGGGACGGAGGTCGGATGGCTGATGTCGGTGGTCAGATGGCTGTGGTCAGTGGTCCGTGGTCAGCCGAGCTGAGGGCCGGCGTGATTGCGGCGTATGGGTTTCCGCAATTTCGTCAACGTGTTGGTGAAATCGTCGGGAAGTTATTGGTCAATCGTTAAAGGTTATTGGGAGCGTGTATTCTAAGGAGAAAGTCGAATTTAGGAAGGAGAAAAGAGATTGCGGATTGCGGAAGAGGGAAAGGGAAACTAGACAGGTCCGCCAAGGGACGGACTCGCCGTGGTGAGATTAGCCCGATTTTTTGGGACCCGGGGGAAGACGAAGTAGAAAGTAGAGGAAGGGCCTTTTAGTGAATGGTGAACGGCGGGCGGAAAGCTGGCCCCGCTCTGCGGGGTTGTCCGTTGGCGAACAGCTCTGAGCTTCCCCTATACGGGTCCTAGCCAGGCCCCGATAACGGCCGCAAGGCGGCCTGCCGTGCGTTCTCCCTACGCCGGGGGGTATGGATTAGGGAATGACGAGCTCCTGGAACTGGTTCGGCTTGGTTGCGGCTACAGCTGACTGAAGCGCGGCCGCTGCGGTCCGAATGCGGCCAACGTCGTTCGTGGAAATTTGTAAGATGGCGATGCGGACTGAGGCAAGGTTTTGCTGGTAGAGAATGCCCTGGTCGGAAGTGAGGAAAAGATCGAACTCTGCCGCAGCCAACCGCAATAGGTCGCCATTTTTGCTACCTTTCCATCCGCGTTGCTGGACACTGATGCATTCGTGCTCCGGGAGCAGCAGCCGCAAAGGCGAGGGGACGGATTCGTCCAGTAGGATTCTCATGCAGACGCACGCAGCGCCGATTCCGATCGCTCCAGGACCTCGCACGCCATTTCATGCGTCACCGACGGGAAACACTCGATGAACTCTTCGAGGCTGTAGTCTTTCTCTAAATATTCGAAAAGACTTTTTACCGGAACACGGGTGCCCTTAAACACGGGTGTGCCCCCGAGAATTTCGGGATCCATCGTGATCACGTCACTTGCATTCATATCCAATCATATTCCCTTTTTGTCCTCTCGTAAACGGCAGCGAGCGAATCAATCCGTCCTTCGGCGGATTAGTTAATCGTTAATGGTTATCACGAGGAAAGCTGGCCCCGCTCTGCGGGGTTGTCCGTTGGCGAACAGCTCTGAGCTTCCCCTATACGGGTCCCAGCCAGGACCCGATAACGGCCGCAAGGCGGCCTGCCGTGCGTTCTCCGGAAGGCGGATAGGACGTCCCGGTAGAGGATGTTGAGCGGCTTGGCCGCTTGCCCTTTTAGCAACGTCCTCGAAGCGGCCGTTCCACCACTGACATTTGTCTGCCTGCTGCGCCGTCTCCATCCTATTTCAGCGTTTCCGTTTTCCGAGCGCTAACTGGCGTCTGACCTCTGGCCCGGAACTGATTTTAAGAAATCAGTTCCGGTGGCTTGCGCCTTGCGTTAGGATATAGGGCCGCCCAGATGCATACGACACTTCTCTCCGAGCATTCGCCCACGGAGGAACTGCAGGCCGCCCCGGAAACGTCGAAACGCGGCAGCGCGGTCAAGGGGTTAGCCGAGCAGGAGTGGGCCCCGGCTCTTTTTTTCTTTGTCTGCGACGTTGTTTGCTGGCTCGGGCTTTACGGCCTCCTCGGCTATCTGCGGCATGACGCTCTTTTTTCGAGCGGTTTTGAGTTTGTGGTCATCGATCTGATTCAGCTGGCCGTGGTCGTGCAGGCCTTGTTCATCATCGGCGGTTACAGTTCGCGGGTGGAGATGCGGGCCCTGACCTATACGGCCGAGCACATCATTGCCATGCTGGCCGCACTGGCGGTGAGCGCGCTGATTCTTTACGCGGCCGCCACCTTCGATCATTCGATGAAGCCGAGCCGCAGCGTGGTGCTCGCCAGTTTTATTGTGTTCACTCCCATCTCGTTGCTTTATCGGCGCGCCATGGGACGGAAGGTGGCCGAAGTTTCGGCCAATCGCGCTTTTCTTGTCATCGGCGCCGGAGAGATCGCTTCCAAATTTTTCCTGACCTACCGATCATCGGCCAATCGTCAGCGCTTGGAGTTTGTGGACCTGGATCAGGCTCGCGTGGGGCAACGCATCGCCGGCCCGGGGACGCCGCTGATCGAAGGAGACCTCGCGTCGAAGCTGAGCCATGCGGCCAAGCGCTACAGCGGGATCATCCTGGCGGAGAACATGGAGCGGATCTCGCCGGAGCTGCTCGATCGATTGATCCGCGCGCAGTTCCAGAGAACCCGCGTGTATACCCTGGAATCCTTTTACGAAGCGCACTGGCGACATGTGCCGATGGATTCGATCGATCCGTTCTGGCCCTTGCAAGCGGGGTTCCAGCTTTCGCGCACGTCGCCCTATCATTATTTGAAACGACTCTTCGACGTGATCGCGTCGGTCATTGGTTTGGTCGTGCTGCTTCCCTTCATGCTGATGATTGGCTTGCTGCTCCTGGTCACGGGCGGGCGCCCGGTTATTTTCAGACAGCCGCGGGTGGGACGGGATGATACCGTGTTTACGTTCTACAAATTTCGCACGATGAAGAGCGAAGAAGCCGACGCCGAGGTTGATATTTATACACGCGCGAACGATCCACGCATTTCCCGGCTGGGGCGCTGGCTGCGCAAGTTTCGGCTCGATGAGCTGCCGCAGCTATGGAACGTGTTGCGGGGCGAATTGAGCCTGATCGGGCCGCGCGCGGAATGGGTGGAATGCGCCGAGCGCTACACCAGGAAGATTCCGTTCTATCATTTCCGGCACCTGGTGAAACCGGGGATCACGGGCTGGGCCCAGGTGAATTATCCCTATGGGGAGAGCGATGAAGATGCGGTGGAGAAACTGAAGTACGATCTCTATTACATCCGGCATTATTCGCTCATGCTGGATGCGATGATTGTACTTAAAACCGTGCACACGATGTTATTCGGCAAAGGCCGATAGGCACGGTTAGCGCTGGGGCTTCGCGTCGGATTTTCGGTAGAGCGGAGTCGTGGAAGTTTGCATCCTGTTGATTGGTCACTCGCGCGCCCGCGCTCGCGCCAGCTACCCTTGCTGCCTCACCGCCTACCCGCGTGAGTCCCGACTCACGCGTGTTGTACTTAAAACCGTGCACACGATGTTATTCGGCAAAGGCCGCTGAGGGCGCGGCTTTGCGGCGTCCCAGTAGTCAGCAGTCAGAGGACAGAGGATATCAGTCGGGGAGAGATCAGTCGATCGGTGCGAATGAGCTGGCCTTCTTCATCATCCCGCCGAGCATTTTGCCGATCTCCTGGCATTTGCTAATCAGGAGTTTGTGCTGCGTCGTTTCGATGTACCCGCAATCTCGAGCGAAATCGATGGATGACTTAGTCTCCGCGTTTTCACCGTCGCAATCCGTCAGCTTGCTCGTGAAACGCGCTTCATAGCGCCGCTTCGCCCAGGCCTCGCGCAAGTTTAGGCAAGTTGATCGCGATGACCGACGAATCTGGCTGGTCAGCGCAAATTTTTCTTCCCCAGGAAAGTTCTTCGTGAGATGGAAGATTTCCATGGCCATCTCGTAGGCGAGTTTATAGACGCGGAGGTCCTTGGCTGATTCGATTCGAATGTTCTCAGACATTATTTCCAAATCTGCCGTCCCGTCTGAAAGGCTGCGAGCTTATAGCAATGCGCCGGTGTGTGACCGCTGAGGTGATTTCTGAAGTTCGATTCGACTACTGACTGCTGTCCCCTGAAGCCTGACCTCTGGCGGCGCGGCTACGCCGCGTCCGTGCCGTTGTCCGACGGCGCGCTGGCCGCCTCGGCGTCTCGATCTTTGCGGCGGCTGCGGCCGCTCTGGCCGCCTCGGTCGCCGTAGACCTCGCCGTCGCCGTAGCCGTGCGACGCATAATAGTAGTAGTAACCTGCGCCGCGGCGCCGCGGCAGGCGATTGAGGACAACGCCAGCTGGACGAACCTGCGTCGCAGCAAGAAGCGTCAATGCGCGGTTGACGGCGTTGCGCGGGGTTTTGGCGGCGCGCACGACAATGCAGGTGGTTTGCACGTGTGGGACCATGAGGAGCGTGTCACTCACGGCCAGGATGGGCGCGCTATCGACGACGACGCGATCAAAGAAAGAACGCGCTTCGGCGGTGAGGCCCCTGAAACAATTGTCGCTTAAGAGTTCGGCCGGGTTCGGGGCGCGCTGACCGCCGGCCAGGATGTAAAGCTGGCCCGTCCGCTGAGGTTTCCCTTCGCGGAACCGGGCCGCGCCCACCGTTTCCGGTTCGACTGTGGCAACGAGACGGACGGCATCCTTCAGTTCGACCGAGCCGACCAGGTAATCGACCAGACCGGGCGCTTCGTTGTATTTATCGTTGAGAACATTCTTGAAAACCTTGTGAATACTGGGGCGCCGGAGATCGCCGTCCACGAGCAGGACGCGGTGGCCCTGTTGCGCGAGGGCCAGGGCATAGTTCACACTGGTGAAACTCTTGCCTTCGTTAGGCAGAGCGCTGGTAAAGAGAAAAACCTTGCGATCCGCTTCCGGGCCGAGCAGGGAAAGAGCGGCGCGCAGGTTGCGGAAACTCTCGGCAATGGGACCGGCCGGCGCTTCGTCGACCAAACGGTAATTGGCGGCGTCGCCTTTGCCGGTTTTCTTGTCGGTTTTCGTTTCCGTTCCTTTTGTTTCCGGAATGGCGGCGAGCACGGGCAAACCAAGGGTGGCTTCGGCTTGATCGACCGTTTTGACCGAGCGATCGAGGGCGTCCGCGCCGAAGACAAAAGCGAGACCCACGGCCAGACCGCCTAACAAGCCGAAGATGATGGCCTTGGAAGGGATCGGGCTAACCGGCTGCCGCGGGACGGTGGGTTGTTCGGCCACGCTGACCGCGTTGGCCTTCACATCTTTGGTCAAATCGATCGCCTTGATCTGGCGTAGCACGCTTTCATAGAGGGAACGATCGGTCTCGGCCTGGCGCGCCAGTTCCTGGTAACCGATGGCGGCGCGGTTGAGCGCCACGACCGCGCCTTGCTGCTCCTGAATGGAGGTCTGTAAATTCGCTTCGGTGGCCTTGGCCTGTTCGATGGCGTTCTTCAAAATCTCCGGCTGCGACATGACCGCGCGTTGCAGCGAATCCTTGGCTTCTTTCAAGCCGGTTTTCGCGGACATCATTTTCGGGTGTCTGTCTTTGTAGCGAAGGGCGAGGGTGGCAATGTTCGCCTCGAAATCGGTCACGGTGCGCCGCCGTTCGTTGACCAACACGGAGGAGGCGATGCTGGGGACGGAGAGCAAAGCCTCCATGTTTTTTCCCGCTTCCTGGATCTGTTGCATCTCACCTTCCAGCCGGAGCCGATCGGCTTTGGCCGCGGTCATCTTATTATTAAGATCCTGCAACTTGTCTTCCACGATGCCGCCGCGGGATCCGCCGGCACCGGCACCGGAACCTGTTTGTGAGCCGGTCGAGACGGTGCCGCCGCCGAGCTGCAAGGCATCGGGCGTCTTGGCCTTGTATTCAGCGACGGCCGATTCGCTCTTCTGCAGATTGACCTTGAGCCGCTCTTCTTCTTCGACCAGGTAGCGCAGGCTTTCCTGGCTAAAGGTGGCGCGACGCTCGATCGAATTGCGAATGAACTCGCGGCCGACCGCTTCGGCGAGGCGCTGCGCCATGACGGGGTCGCGGCTGGTCACGAAAAGATCGATGAGGCGAGTGCCGCGGCGAATATTGGCCTTGACCATGCCGGAGAGAGCGCCGGCCAAAGCCTCTTCCATGGGAGTGAAGGTCATGCCCTGGACAGCGTCCGGTTGGGTGCGCGCGGGCGAGCTCTTCGGGGCGGGCGAGGTGTTCTTTGATTTGTCCGCGTTGAGCGAGATGCCGAGCATGGCGGTGCCGCCGTCGTCGGCCAGGCCTTCCGCGCGAATGACGCGAGCCAGCATCTGCCGGTTGGTCATATTTTGTTCGATGGTGCGCAACGCTTCCTGACTGGCCAGGAACATCGAGCGCATCCGCATTGGGTTGTCTTCGGTGGAGGCGATGGTCGGCTCCTGGAAATCGACTTCGAGGACGGCGTGCGACTGGTAAGTCTTCGGGGTGCGGCTGAGATAACCGAGTCCGATGAAAAGCCCGGCGATCACACAGAGGGCGACGATCCAGATGCGCTCGACAAAGCTGTGCCAGAAGGCGCGCAGATTGAAGCCGCGCTGCGACTCGAGCATGACGTCGATGGCCGGATTCGCGGAGGGGGCAGGCGGGAGAGTGTTTCTCATGTTCCAGAGGTCAGAGGAATTAGAACGTAGAATTTAGAAAGTAGAAAGTTCAGACGTCGGTCGCCACGGCGACTTCGTCCGTTGGCGAAGAGGTCGGAGGTCAGAACATTAGCGCGAAATTTCAGCTTTTCCGTTTTCAGTGTTTCAGCTTTTAAAAGATGCTTTCGCCGACGGTGACGGTGTCGCCGGGCTGGACCTGGAAGGCACTGTTGCCTCCGCGCGCCTGGCGTTTGGCGTCGACGCGCAGGACCTGGTTGCCGCGCCGGACGCTGACTTTTTCAGGAGCGGCGATGCGGGTGTAACCGCCGGCCATGGCGATGGCTTCGAGCAGATCGATTCCTTCGGGGCTGCCGTCGGGCATTTCATAGCTGCCGGGCCGATTGATTTGCCCGAGCATGGTGAAGCGCCGTTTGGCGTAACCGATGAGCATGACGTTGACCTTCGGGTTGACCAGATAATCGCGGCCGTAAAGTTCGGTGAGGCGCGAAGCGGCCTGGCCCAGGGTCATGCCGCCGAGATGAATCGAGCCGAGCAGCGGGACGCTCAGGTTTCCTTCGCCGTTGAGACGGCCGTTCGTGCGCAGATCGTCTTCGCCGAACACTTCGACCGCTACCTGGTCGTTCGGGCTCAAGACATAACCAGTCGGTGCGCTCAGGGTCGCGACCGAGGGCGCAGCGTTGCCGGAAGAGGAAGAAGCGGAGCGCTGCTGCTGCGAATCCGCGGCCTGGGCCGGCCCGGGCGATTGCGCCAGCAAGGTGAGGGGAAGCAAAGCGACCAGAGGGAGGAGAACCGTTCTCATGATGATGACGTCAACCCAGTCCTGTTTCCGCGCAACTAAAACGTGAGAGAGGTGCGGACGCCGACCTGGTTGTTGCCGAAGCTGAAGAAGGCAAACGAGCTGGAGTCCTGCCGGTGCAGGTAATAAGCGCCGGCCGTCCAGAAGCGGGTGATGTTCATATCGACCGATGGCTCTATATAATAGTAGTTATCGGTGCGAGTGGCGGAGAGGCCGTTGATCGTGCTGAAGTAATCGGAGTTGGTGTAACCGGCGGCCAGGCCAAAGAAGAAGCGTTGCATGAAACGCTGGCGGACGGTGGCGTTGATGGTGGTCTCGGCGAAATCCTGTCCAACGAAGACGGCGGAATTCATGGTGCGCCGGCTGCCACTGACGGAGAGAGAAGTGCCATCGAAGGGCTGATAACTGGCGGCCAGCTCGTAGACCGGTGAAATATTTTCGCTGGCGCCGCCGTTGGATTGACGGAACTCGATGCCCCCGGAAGCGCTCAGACTGATCTTGGCGGTGGCGCTGTAACTGAGGCGGACATTGGCTTGCTCGAAGGTCTGATCGTTATGGATCGCGCCCATGCTGTCGGTGGTGTTGTAACCGCCGGTGCCGCCGAGGCCGACCGTCAGTTTATCGCTGTAGATGTAGTTGAGAAAGAGATTGCCGGAATAGACCTGGGAACTGATCTGGGTGGTGGAGTAGTGATCGATGGCGAGCGTGCCCGCGCTGCTCAGGAATAATTTTCCGGTCAGGTCGTAGGAGCCGCTCAAGCCGCTCGTGTAAATCTGGTGACGGGAACGGGCGCCCACATCGATATTGGCTTGATGGCCGGTCGGGTCGGAAATGCTGTTCAGATTCTGGCCATCAAGAATCTGCGCATCCTGCGAAAGAGCCACGGAAAGATGGCCAAAGCGATGGGTGGCCTGCAGACGGATAAGATGCTGCACGGAATCGTTCTGCGAATTATCGGCGAACAGGAAAATGCTGGGCCGATAAATAAAGGAGAGCGAATTATTGGAATCGGCATCGGCGCTGCCCAGACCGAAAGTGATGACTGGTTCGATCGCGACATAGTAATCGGAGAGGCGATTGAAAGAGTTGATGTTGATGTTGTCGTCGTAGACGCCGCGCACGGTGGCGGAAAGGGAGTATTGAAAACGGCGCGGTGTTTCCGCGACGGGCCGGCCGTTCATCGAGACTTCCGGACCGGCGGGGGAAGCGGCCGGGGAGATACTAGCCGGCGCGGCGCTGGGCGGAGGCTCTGACCGGAGCGCTTCGGCTTCGCTGGCGGTGATGACAGGCGCAGACGGCTCGGTGAAGGCGGGCGACTCGATCGCGACCTGGCTGAAGGCCGAAGAGGCGAGCAGGAACCAACCTGCGAGGGCGGCGGCGTTCCGGATGAAAAGGAATGGCGTTCGGTGGGGCGACTTCAAGGCGGAAAGTTTGGGGAGGGGCAGAAATAAGGTGAGCGCATTAACCCAGTCCCGACAATAAGTAAACACCCTCTCTAACGGGGTGCAGTTTTCTAGCGATTATAAGGGTTGAGGACAAACCGAGTCAGAGCAAAGCGAAAGGCGTACCAGAGGAGGGCGCTGGCGACGTCCCGGAGGTCCGCCACGGTGGCGGGGAGAAAGAGAAAAGCTGAAAAGTTGACAACTGAAAGCTGAAATAGGGAAGGTGGCGGGGAGAAAGAGAAAAGCTGACACGCTGAAATGGCTTCGAAAGGAGAAAGGAGAGATTGGAATTGCGGATTACGAATTGCGGAATGGGGAAGAGGGAAACTAGACAGGTCCGCCAAGGGACGGACTCGCCGTGGTGAGATTAGCCCGATTTTTTGGGACCCGGGGAAGACGAAGTAGAAATTAGAATTTAGAAAGTAGAAAGTAGAGAAGAAATTAGAATCGCGGATTTCTAATCCTGTAAAATCTCGTCACGGCGAGTCCGTCCCTGGGCGGACCTGTTCATCCTGTCTCATTTCTTTTCGCGTCTTCCTGTCCGCTCACGGGCCGACTCGCTGGAGCGAGCTTTCCTAATTCGTTAGTCGAAGACGTGCTCGGACTTGGTGATGGATTGCCAGGCTTTGGGCCAGTCGCCTTTGCTCGCCCAGATCTGCGCAGCCAGGTAATGCAAGGCGCGCGGGGCACGGGCGTCGGTGGAGGCAATCTCGATCGTGCGCAAGGCTTCGTCCAAGGCGCCGCTTTGATACTGCGCGGCGGCGAGCGGGAGTCCGTCGTGACCGAGATCGCGACTGATCCGGAAGCGGGCGGCGAGCAGGGGAATCTGCGATGGGTCGATGGCGGGCAGGGTAGGCGGCGTGGAAAATTGCACGACCGTTTCGTAGGCTTGCCGGTAATCCTGCAGATCGGCCAAGGCGCGGGCCCATTGCCGCCACGCGATTTTCTGCCAGGCGGGGTGTTGCTGCAGGGCCGTGATTAAAGTGAGCTTGTCTCCATTTTGCGACCAAAGTTGGAAGAGAGTGTTCAATTCCTCGGGTGTGAAGGATTGGAGCAGTGGGTCGTCCGCCATGATGCGATCAAGTTCGAGCGCGAATTCGGTGGGCGTGGAATTCCGCAGGAAAATCATTCGGTAGGCGGGCACAGATTCTCCGAGCTCGCGCCAGCGGTCGCGCCCTTCGGCATCGGATTGGACCAGAGGATAGATGCCCTCAAATAGTTCTCGTGCGAGCACGGCGTTCATCTGCATTCCCCGGCGCCAAATGGCGAAGGCCAGGTCGGGCTCGCCCAGGCCCAGCCAAACCTGACCTTCCTTCAGATAAAGCTCGGGCCAGTTCGGCAGGAGATATTGGGCGGCGGCGAAATCGCGCGAGGTTTCGGCGCGCGGGTGATAGGTCACGGCCTCGGCGAATCCGCGCTTGAAGTAGAACTCCCAATCGAGCGGGGAGATTCTTAAACCTTCGGTCGCAAGGTCGAGCGCCTTCTCGTATTCCTGGTGATCGATCGATCGCGTGATGTTTTCGCGAATGCGGTTCAGAGTGACGCTGGTGGGAAAGCTCCTGGCGTCCTGAATGGAGGCGAACCAGCCGCCGCCGGCGCCGATCAGGATGAGCGCGAGAATTCGGAAGAGCCAGGGGATGGCGGCGGAAGGTGGAAAGGGCCGGCGTGGATGAAGAGCGGTGGCGGCAAGGAGGAGAACGGGCCAGAGCGCAGCCAGATGGTGCCCGGGCACATCGAAGAACGCGTGGAGAGCGAAGCCACAACCACAAATCAACGCAGCCGCGCGCATGAGCCGAAAGGTGCCGGGCTCGAAAGGGAAGCAACGCGAAACCCACCAGCAAAAGAGAAGGGCAAGCAGAAGGGGAGCGAGCCAACCGAGCTCAATCGTGCTCCACATCCAGTCGCTCTCCGGATGAATGGAGACGTCCGGACCGACGGAGAACCGTTGGTGCGTGGCGAAGATCGCGCCAAAGTTGTTCAGGCCAATCCCGGTGATCGGCGATTGCAGGAGGAGATCAAACGCATCCCGATAAATGGCGATTCTGCCATCATGTGTGCCGAAAAATTGGCCGGATTCATGGCCGAATCGAGCGAGTGTCGCGCCGCCGATCAACAACAAGATGCCGATGGGGAAAAGAAGACCGGCGGAGGTTCGCGCGGCCAGGCGTTTGTCGGTGGAGGTGATCAGCCAGTAGCTGTGCCAGGCGAGCGTTCCGCCAAAGAAGAGGATGATGCCGGCGCGAGAATAGTTCAGGATGAGAGCCGAGCAAACCAGAGCGAGACAGGCCAGCCAGGCCCACCAGGTTGGGCGATGCTCCTTTAGGCGCTGGAGGCCGATGGCGTAAATGAGAACGCCGCCGAGCGCGAGGACGTTGCTCGAGTGATTTCGGTTAGGAAAGAAACCGAACTCCGGGACGTCGGGCCAGAAGGGAATGTGTTGCTTGAGCAAATAGGAAACGGTCAAGCCACCGGCGAGGACCACCGTGGTGGCCGCGATGAGGGTCCAGGCTTTGCGGCGCGCCTCTCCGCTCCATTCCAGGGCGAGCACGTAATAAGCCCATGATAATCCGAGAAGCAGGGAGAAGACGGCTTCCAGGGTGAGCCATGGCTGTGGCGACATCGTGCCCGGCAGAGGCAGGCCGAGCCTGGCCAGTTCGCTGCGCCAGGGCGGGGTGGAAAAAGAGTGGGCGGGAAGAAACCCGGCCAGGGCGAGGGCGAGAAGACCGGCCAGCGCGAGATGGGGAAGGAGACCGAGAGATTTGCGGGGTGGAAAGAGCAGAAAAAGCAGACCGGTAGAGAGGCTGAGAGCAGCCTGCCACCAAAGCTTGGCGGCACCGCCCAGGACCGGAGCGAGCACGGTCAGGGCAATGACGAGAAATGAAATCGGCGCGATCTTCTCGCTTTTGGAGAGGTCCATGGGTGCTAACGAAGATGCTGACCGTATATGAATGCGACCAATGCCGTTACAGGAAACTGATGGGTTGATCGGCCACGATTATAGCAAGATTTAGAGGCTCGTGGCTAGTCACGTAGATATTCCAAAATGTCGCAGAATTTAGTTTGAATTAGCCTCGACAACTCTTTGTCGATCCGTAGGATACGCCCCCAATGAAGCTCTGCCCCCCTCTGATCAACGCCAAGGTTCGCGCCTTGTCCGTTTTGCTCGTTTCACTCTTGACCGTTTGGTCGGCCTACGCGACCGATGGTATTTATAATAAATTCAATCTCGACCTCGGTTATGCCGGGAGGATCGGGTACAGTGGCGGAACCACGCCGCACTGGGCCATTTTCGTTTATGGCGCTGGCACGGCTAGTTCACGCTTCAACGCGCTCGATATCAGCGCCCCGCCGGGGTCGACTCCGCCGCAGGTCGATGGAAACATTGCCCTGGCCGGTGCCTACAGCACTTTCACGATTTCCGCACTGGCCACCGTCGTAGGCGATCGTTACGAGCAAACCACTTCCACCGAATCAAACTCGGGAGGAACGCTGACCGGCACGCGTTATCAAAGCACGTCGATCAATACGCAGCTCAACAGTGGCGTCGCGTCTTTGATCGCTGTCTCCAATGCGGCCGCGGCCCTCACCGCCACCGCGGGATCACCGACTTCGATTAACGCCGTAAACGCAGGCCAAACGCTATTTTTCAATAACACTCCTTTCGGCGGCAAGTATGTGATGAACCTCACCGATTTTGTGTTGGGCGGTGGTGGCTCGAGCAAGACGGGGGGTGCGATCTTGACGTTGAACGGCGTGGCCGGCTCAGCATTCGTCTTAAACGTTTCCCGCAACTTCAACATCGGCGGTGGCGCGCAGATCCTTCTCACGGGCGGCCTCACGCCTTCCGACGTGCTATTTAATATCAGGGGCAACAACGCTGGGACGACCGGCGCGCTGAACTTCGAGATTGGCGGCGACGCCGTTTTCAATGGCACCTTGCTGGCCTACAATTCTTCCGGGACGCAGCGCACCCTCATGATTAGTGGTCACAATACCAGGGTGACCGGCGAAGTGATCGCCAATAGACTCATTTTTTCGAGCGGCGGACACATCACGCATCCCAAGAAAAAGAGCGAGGAATAATCCTGGGCTAATCCTGGGTGGCAGGACGGAGCGGTCGTCGGGGGCGGAGAGCAGATCGGCCGAAGGCTCGTTGGTCGGCCCCGTGTTTTTTACGCTTGACACGTTGCCCTGGATTTGGCAAACGGAATGGCAGCGAATGCTTGGTCGCGCCCCCCTATGATGTTTTTGCCTAAACGCTACGTGCTCGCGACGCTCGCTGCTTCCTTCTATCTGGCCGCGGTCAGCGCCCAAGCGACTCTGCTGCAGGCTCTCCCGGAGTTTGGAGACCTCGGGCGCTGGGCTGCCTTCTCACTGGGCGGCGGAATTTCCCAGACCGACACGATCGATCAATTTACCGGCAACACCTATATTAAGGGAGACGTTGGCGTGGCTGGCGACGGGAATATTTCGCTGACCGGAAATGCCACGATCGATGGTGATTTGTATTGGCGGACGAACGGCACGCTCAGCCTGTCAGGAAATGCTCGCATCACCGGGGCCAGACACCACGATGCCGCTTCCGACTCGATTCTGGATAACGGCGTCAACGAGGCAAACAGTTCGTCGGCGCATGCGGCCACGTTTGCCTCGAGCTTCGCCTACTCGGGGCTCACCAGCATTACCTCGAGCATGACGCTGAGTGCGCAACATGATCGGGCAGGCAATTCCACTGTTTTAAACCTGACTGACCTGGTTCTGACAAGCGGTTCGATTCTGACGTTGAACGGCACTGCCTCCGATGTATACATCATCAATGTCAGCCGCAGTTTCTCCCTGACGTCCCAATCAAGGATTGTTCTCAGCGGCGGTATTGCGTGGAACAATGTCCTTTTTAATGTGAAAGGCAGTGGGAGCGATGTCACGCTCGACGGCCAATCCAGTCTCATGGGTATTTTGATGGCGAATGCGCGAACCGTAAAGAACGCAGGCGGCTCCATCGTCTATGGCGAAGTGATCGCTAACAAAATCAAACTATCCGGCAGCGCGCAGATCATTCATCCGCCCGTTAGTAGTCCCTAGTCGATCCGCCGCAGGGCGAGCTTTGATGAGTGAATGGGGGCCCGGGGCCCGAGCCCAACAGAATCAAGCCCCTCTGGACGGACCACCTTAGTAGGCCCAGCGCGTACGGGAGTCGAACCCGTGCACCAGCCTTGAGAGGGCTGTGTCCTAACCACTAGACGAACGCGCCTTCGTTTCGAGCGCGTGTAGGATAACCGCAGAGAGCGGCGCGGCAAGAGCCCGCTTGGCCCGTCTTCCGCCGGTGACCCCTGATCCGGTCCTCCACCCAGGGCGGTACAAGGGCTGCTTCCGTGGGGTTCGTCCAATGACCTCGCCGATGATCAAGTGCTTCGTCTTCTACGCCGCTACCGTTGCCTCCCTCTTCCTCGTGGGCCACGCCTCCGCCGAGATCGGGCAAGTGATCCCCATGGGCGACCTGGAACGCTGGGCTGTTTTTTCCCTCGGCAGTGACAGTTCCAATGACCGCCTTTCCGGCTCCGCCCTCGTGCAGGGCGATTTCGCGGCCGCCGGCACCGGAAGCATCACGGTGACAGACAACGCGACCATCAACGGGAACGTTTATTACGGAAACAACCGGACCGGAAGAATGGCCGGCAGCGGCACCATCACGGGAACACGTTTTCGCAATCAGGACGTCATGCTCAATGATTCCGTGAACGAGGCGATGGCGGCTTCGCGCGCGGCGGCCAATTTCGCGGCCACTCGAGCATTTTCGGAAATCGATCTGGAGCAGGGTCAAAATCTTACGCTCAGCGGAGCGCCCGGGGAGACCGTCGTGCTCAATCTGCGAAACTTTCAGATGAGTGGCAATTCCACCCTGACGTTGCAAGGCGCGCCCAACACCACCTTTATTATCAACGTCAGGAACCAGTTCTCATTGGTCGACTATGCCAGCATCGTTCTGGCCGGTGGGGTTGATTGGAACGATGTCCTCTTCAATGTGCGAGGGAAAGTGGGCGACGTTCGCCTGAGTGGCAACGCGCGGCTGCAAGGGATTCTCCTGGCCAATCGGCGCTCCGTTCGCTTGAGCGATCAAGCGGTCATTCGCGGAGAGGTCATCGCCGATAGCATCCTGATCCAGGACGCCGGACAGATAGATCATCCGCCCATTGTCAGTCCGTAAGAGAACGCGTTCGGTGTTTTTGTTTTTAGCAACGCCTCGGCGCGGTCGTTTCACCTTTTGAAGTTGAGCGTTGGACTGCCTGACCCGATAGGTTTTCGGCGTTGAACGTTTACTTCCATTCTGTGGCTGACGTCTTCCCCTCCGGAGAGAAGACGCGTGAATGCTAGTGACTGCTCGTTCGACCGAAGCGCGATTTTTTCGGCTTGTTCGTCTTGTCTTTCTTCGGCACCGGCGGGAGAGGCTCCCCCGGGATCGGCCGGACGCGAGGCTGGTCCAGAAGCTTCACATGCGTGGCTTTCAAATCATCCAGCGCTTTCCTCGTCTCGTCGTCGGAAGCCAGCCGGCGCATCCTGCCGTAGTAAAGATCGTAATAGCTCCGTAGACGTTCGCGCTTTTGCAAATCAGTCCGAGCCGCCTCCGCCACGCGCTTGGCCGCCGCCACATCCTCATCATTGCTCACGCGGTTCTGTAATCGACGAATTGCAACGCGCTGGCGGAATTCGTCAGCCGCCTTGCCGATGGAAGTGCGCTTGAAAGCCTCGTCCAGGCGGGACAATTCAGGAAGTTCGGGAGAGGGCGAGGGGAGCGCGGCCGGGGTGGCCTGTTCCGCGGACTGCGCTTCCACGGGCAGGGGCAGCTCGACCGTAGGCGGCGCGGCATCCTGCCCGTGCATGGCAGGCAAGATCGCAAGACTGACTGTAGCAATAGCACAGACGGCGATGCGGCTCATTGAATCTGGGTTGCGTTCGTTATTCGCGTCCATTGCTTGAGTTCGTCTCGGCCCCGACCGGTTTTGTAGGGGCGCTCTTGCCGCACCGCCTCCGCTCGTGTCGAGAAGGTTTCCGCGTGAACAAGGAGCCACGGAACGCCGCTCTTCGTAGCGTCTACGATCCCAGCACTATGTCGGGTTACCCGTTTGGCTAGGTCGGCGCACGATCCAATATAGTGTCGCTGTGTCCTTCCGCTTCTCAGCACGTACACGTAAAACATACACACTTCGGGGTGACAGGATTCGAACCTGCGACCTCGTGGTCCCAAACCACGCGCTCTACCAAGCTAAGCTACACCCCGGACTGATGAGAGATAGCATGCTGGGACCATCATGGCATGCGGAAAATTTCTTTGGCAGGATTGGGAAGGGGTGAGTCGCATGCCTGAACGCACCCGGAAACTTGCGCAAGAGCCGGCCGGGGTATTTTTGGTATGGCTGCGGACGAACGCTCTAGCCGGCAAAATTTCATCCTCCTCGAAATAACGGGTTGCCGTGCCGCGCGACAACCCTCATATTTCGTCATCGTCGTTGCGGCCGCATGGCTGCGTTTCCCCCTTCCTCTTCTCCCGCATGTTTAAACGCGAAAAGCTTCAACTCTTTCTCTTCCTCGTTCTGATCGGTTTGCAATTGCTCGGCGTTATTGGACTGCTCACGCGGTTCCGGCTGGCTTACCTGCCGATCATGCTGACGATTTTCTTTTTAGGCGGCATCTGTACGACTCTCTATCTCCATCGATATTTGACGCACCGCGGATTTGAGATGCCGGAGTGGCTCAAATTCCTCTTCGCCACCGGCTCGGCCGTGACCCTGGCGGGCGACCCGGTCATGTGGGTGGGGGATCATCGTTATCATCATTTAAAATCCGATACGGACGAAGATATCCACAGCCCGATTCACGGGTTCCCTTATGCCCACATGATGTGGCTGGTGCGCAAACCGCACGGATTCCGCGAGCGGTCCATGCGTTATGCGGCGGACGTGCGCAAGATCTGGTACTGCCGTTTGTGGGAACACTCCGGGCTTTATATCCTCCCGCACGTGACCGTTGCCCTCATCCTGTTTTTCAGTTTCGGCTTTTCCGGATTGCTCTGGTGTCTCTACGTGCCGATGCTCTTCGTTTATAATGTGACCTGGGCGGTCAATTCCATCTGTCACATGCCGAAGCTCGGTTATCGCCGCTTCGAAACGTCCGATCAGAGCCGGAATAATTTCTGGATCGGCCTGATTGGCATGGGCGAAGGCTTCCACAACAACCATCACGCCCAACCGCGCTGCGCCGCGCACGGCCTGCGCTGGTGGGAGTTTGACGGCACGCGCTACCTCATCTGGTTGCTCGAGAAATGCGGTCTCGCCTGGGACGTGGTCTGGCCCAAGGTCGAAGCGGAGGCGGTGGAAGAGGCGAATGATCTGACTGCCATCGCAGGCGTCGCGTCGGTCGCGAGTCAGTCGGCCGAACCGGCCTAAGGTTCGTAGGCCAGATTCGCCGCCAGCCGTTTTTCAACGGCGGCGATCGTTTCACCGCGTCGCGTCGCGTAATCCGAGACCTGGTCCCGCGCGATTTGCCCGACCCCGAAATATTTCGCGGCCGGGTGTGAGAAATAAAGGCCGCTCACACTGGCGCCCGGATGCATGGCAAACGATTCGGTTAATTTGGTGCCGGTATTTTTCTCAGCCTCGAGGAGTTTGAACAGGGTCAATTTCTCAGGGTGGTCGGGACACGCGGGGTAACCAGCCGCCGGCCGGATACCGCGGTACTTTTCGCGCAGCAGATCTTCCCGTGAAAGAGCTTCCGTCCCGCCAAATCCCCAGGCCAGACGCGCCTGCTCATGCAAATATTCGGCGAACGCCTCCGCCAAACGATCGGCCAAAGCCTTTGTCAGGATGGCGTTGTAATCGTCGTGGTCGGCGGCAAAGGTTTTGGCCAGCTCGTCCGCCCCGTGAATGGAGACGGCAAAGCCTCCGAGGTAATCCGAGGATGGTGAGTTCCCCGGAGCGATAAAATCGGCCAGGCAATGATTGGCTTGCCCATCCGGTTTCTGGATCTGCTGTCGCAGGAAATGAAACATGGCCAGCTTTTCAGGCCGCTCCGCGTCGGTGTAAAGTTCGACGTCGTCACCAGTGGAGTGCGCGGGCCAGAAGGAGTAAACGCCCCGCGCCGTAAACGAGTGGTCCTGGATGATTTGGTTGAGCAGCTTTTGCGCGTCGTCAAAAAGTTCGCGGGCCTGGGCGCCGACCACCGGATCATCAAAGATGGCGGGATAACGTCCGCGCAATTCCCAGGTGTGAAAGAAGGGCGACCAATCGATGTATTCACTCAGGGTTTTCAAGGAGACTTGCGGTCGAACACCCGGGACCGACGCGCTTCCCGGGCCGGCCTCACTGGTATACACACGCAGGCCGGCAAACTCGGGCTTCGGTGGAGTGTAATTTTTCCAATCGATCGGGGTGCGATGGAGGCGGGCCTGCTCGAGCGTGCACAATTTTCTCTCGCGTATTTTGGCGGAGTACTCTTCGCGCAGGCGCTGATAGTTTGCTCGTGTTTTCGCTTCGAAATCGCCTTTGGATTGCGGGTTGAGCAGGGAGTTCACCACTCCGACGGCGCGCGAGGCATCGAGCACATGCACCGTGCTGGAGCCATAATGCGGCGCGATCTTCACGGCGGTGTGAGCCGGGCTGGTGGTGGCGCCGCCGATCAAGAGCGGCAGCTTGAATCCTTCCCGCTCCATTTCGCCGGCCACATGCACCATCTCGTCGAGCGAAGGCGTGATCAGTCCGCTCAATCCGATGGCATCGGCTTTCTGTTCGCGCGCCGCTTCCAGGATTTTCGCGGCCGGCACCATCACGCCGAGATCGACCACGTGGTAATTGTTACACTGTAAAACAACGCCGACGATATTCTTGCCGATATCGTGCACGTCGCCTTTGACCGTCGCCATCACGATGCGGCCCTGCGGCTTGGCGCCCTCGCTCTTTTCCGCTTCCATGAACGGCATCAGGTAAGCCACGGCTTTCTTCATGACGCGCGCGCTTTTTACGACTTGCGGCAAAAACATTTTACCCGCCCCGAACAAATCGCCCACCACGCTCATGCCAGCCATTAAAGGGCCTTCGATCACGTCGAGCGGGCGCTGGCATTTCTGCCGCGCTTCCTCAGTGTCGGCGTCGATGTAATCGACAATTCCTTTCACGAGCGCGTGTTTGAGGCGCTCCTCGACCGGCTCACTGCGCCACGCTTCGTCCTTCACGGGCGTCTTGCCTTTGGCGCTTACTTTTTCGGCGCGTTGCACCAGGCGTTCCGTGGCGTCGTCGCGACGGTTGAAGAGCACGTCCTCGACGCGCTCACGCAGTTCCGGCTCGATTTCTTCGTAAACGGCCAGCTGCCCGGCATTGACGATGCCCATGTCGAGTCCGGCGGCGATGGCGTGATAGAGGAAAGCGGAATGCATGGCCTCTCGCACCGTATTGTTTCCGCGAAAGGAAAAGGAGATGTTGCTCACGCCGCCGCTGACCCGGGCATCGCGCAGATGACTCTTGATCCAGCGCGTGGCTTCGATGAAATCAACCGCGTAATTGCGATGTTCGTCCAAGCCGGTGGCGACGGTCAGGATGTTAGGATCGAAGATAATGTCCGATGACGGAAATTCCGCCTGCGTCGTGAGCAGGTCGTAGGCACGCTGACAGATCTCAATCCGGCGCGCCAGGGTGTCGGCCTGGCCGCTCTCGTCGAAGGCCATGACGATGACAGCAGCGCCATAGCGCCGGATAATGCGGGCGTGGTTGAGGAATTCCTCTTCGCCGTTCTTCAAACTGATGGAGTTGACGACGCATTTGCCCTGCACGCATTTCAATCCGGCTTCGATCACGCTCCATTTCGAGCTGTCGATCATGATGGGGATGCGCGAGATTTCGGGTTCGCTCCCGATCAAATAAAGAAACCGTTTCATGGCGGCTTCGGAATCGATCATTCCCTCGTCCATGTTGACGTCGAGAATGTTGGCCCCGCTGCTGACCTGATGTCGGGCCACGGCCAGGGCGCCGTCGAAATCGTCGTTCAGGATCAGCTTCGAAAACTTGGGCGACCCGGTGATATTGGTGCGTTCGCCGACCATGACGAATCCCATCTCCGGCGTGATGTTGAGCGGCTCGAGTCCGGATAATTGGAGGGGGGCGACCTGGCGCGTTCCATCTTCGTTAGGCGGTTCCGGTGAACCGCTCCTACCTGGCATTTGGCGTGGCGGGAAACCTCGCACCGCTTCGGCGATGGCGCGGATATGATCCGGGGTGGTGCCGCAGCAGCCGCCCACCAGGTTGAGCCATCCGTTCTTCGCCCAATTGCCTAACTTCGGAGCGAGGCTTTGCGGCGTCTCGGGAAAACCCGTTTCGGAAAGCGGGTCGGGCAGGCCCGCATTCGGGTAGGCGCTGAGATAGGTGGGGGCAATGCGAGAGAGTTCCTCGATGTACGGCTCCATCTCGTCCGGCCCGAGCGCACAGTTCAGTCCCACCACGAGTGGATTGGCGTGGCCTATCGCGGTCAGGAAAGCTTCGACCGTTTGTCCGCTGAGCGTGCGCCCGGAGCGATCGGTGACGGTGCCCGAAATCAAAAGCGGTACTTTGGCGCCTCTCCGCTCGAACACCTCCGCGATGGCATACAGCGCAGCCTTGGCGTTGAGCGTGTCGAAAATGGTTTCGACGGCCAACAGATCGACGCCGCCTTCCAGTAATGCTTCCGCCTGGTCGGCGTAAGATTGGCGAAGTTGATCAAAGCTTACGGCGCGAAATCCGGGATCGTTCACATCCGGCGACATGGAGGCAGTCACAGGCAGGGGGCCCATGGAGCCGGCGACGAAGCGACGGATTCCGGTCTTCTCCGATTCCTGATCGGCAGCGCGATGCGCGATTTGGGTGGCGGTCAGATTGATTTCGCGCACGAGCGCGCGGAAATCGGCGTCCGCAACCACCCCTTGAAAAAATTCCTGGTCTTTGCGACCATACCGCGGCTCCTGCGCGAAGAGGAAGTCATGGAGACCGACAGTGGTGGCGCTAAAGGTGTTGGTCTCGATGATGTCGGCCCCGGCCTTCAGATACTGATGATGGATTTCCTCGATGACTTCCGGCTTGGTCAGTTGGAGTAGTTCGAGGCTGCCTTTGAGATCTTTGCCCTTCCAATCGCGGAAACGGGCGCCGCGATAATCTGCTTCGCCTAGTTTATAGCGCTGGATCATGGTGCCCATGGCGCCATCGAGCAGGACGATGCGTTGCTGGAGGAGGGCTTCGAGGGGGTGGAGGGCCATGCTGAAGCGCCAAGTAAAGAGGGTTTCGTGCCAGTATCAAGGAACAAATCGACGCATCATGATACGTCAATACGTTGTTGGGGCCGTCGGCCCCGTCCGGCCAAGGTGGAACGACCGCTCCGAGGGCGTTGCTCAAAGAGGAGAGCGCCCTCGGCGCTCAAGATGAACGGCCTGCGGGCCGTGGCGGGCTTTACATCGTGCGCGGAGCGCCCGATCCACCGCTCCTCTTCTGGAGGGGAAGACGCTGCCTTCCCAAGGGAAGCTGACAGCTTCCTCTGCAAAAGAACCCATAAGTGACGCCGGCGCTCACTTCCACGAGACGAGAGAGAGCGCTCGACTTTGCCGGGCGGGAGAATTAGGGGACTAAGCCATGGAGGCGATCCGTCTCTTCAAAGCGCTCACGCGCGAGCAAAGGACCACGTTCATCGCCTGCTTTCTGGGCTGGACGCTGGATGCGCTCGATTTCTTTCTTCTGGCCTTCGTCCTCACTCCCGTGGCGCGTGAATTCGGCCGGACCATTCCGCAGGTCGCGTTTGCCATTACCATCACCTTGCTGATGCGGCCAGTGGGCGCCTTTATCTTTGGTTTTCTGGGCGACCGGTTCGGGCGCCGCATCCCGCTCATGGCGGACATTATCTTCTATTCCGTGATGGAGCTGCTCACGGCCTGGGCGCCTAACTTCACTATTTTTCTGATTTTGCGCGCTCTTTTTGGCATTGGCATGGGCGGGGAATGGGGTCTGGGTGCGTCGCTCACGATGGAAGCGTTGCCGGCCCGGGCGCGCGGTTTGTTCTCTGGAATCTTGCAACAGGGTTACGCTTTCGGTTATCTCCTGGCCGCGCTGGTTTATTGGATGGTGTTTCCGCTGTTTGGATGGCGCGGCCTTTTCGTGGCCGGAGCGCTCCCGGCTCTGCTCGTCGTTTATATTCGCGCGCGTGTTCCGGAATCACCCGTGTGGGAGCGCGATCATCACACGCCGAAGGATCGTTCCTTCAACCTCGGCCTGTTCTTTAAGCACCATGGCAAGCTTTTCCTCTATGCCGTCCTGCTCATGACCGCCTTCAACTACATGTCGCACGGCACGCAGGATCTTTATCCGACCTTCCTGGAGAAGCAGCGCGGTTTCGGCGTCGGCCAGAAGTCCCTAACGACCATGATCTACGCCGTGGGCGCCATCTGCGGAGGCACGGTCGTCGGCTTTCTCTCGCAGCGCTGGGGGAGGCGACGCTGCATTATCGGGTGCGCCATCGGGGGAATTCTGTTGATCCCGACGTGGGTCTTTGTGCCCGGAACGGCCATCCTCATCATGGGCGGCTTTTGCATGCAGTTCATGGTGCAGGGAGCCTGGGGCGTTGTGCCCGTGCATCTCAGTGAGCTTTCGCCGGCCGCCTTCCGCGGGACGTTCCCGGGACTGGCTTACCAGATGGGCAATTGCGCTGCCGCCTTTGCGGCCCAGCAGCAGTCCTGGCTGGCCGAACATTTTCGCGCCGCCAGCGGTGGGCCGAATTACGCCCTGACCATGGCGATCGTAGAGTTAGGGGTTTTTCTCACCATCATCTTCCTGGCCGCAATCGGCCGGGAGGAGCGGGGCAAGGAATTTTAATTGCGCCGCAGACTCGACGGCGCGAGCCCCGGGCCGGTTGGCTCTGCGGCAGGCTTCGAGGCCGCTTGGGCCGGGGCATGATAGACCCCACCGCCATAACGCACTTCCACAACGGCCTCGGCAATCCGGTCGGCCAGGAGCTCGCGATATTCCGAATCGCGTGCTTCGGCCCCCTCGGTGCGATTGCTGAGGAAGCCGCATTCCACCAGGACGGCCGGGTAACTGGCCAGCCGCAGAACACGGAAGTTCGCCGTGTGCACACCCCGGTTGGAGGAGTGAGGAATGGTCGTCAACTTCGCCTGGATGCGCGTGGCGAGGTCGCGCGAATTGGCCGAATGAAAATACGTCTCGAATCCATGAATGCCGCGCTGGCGCGAGTCGTTGAAATGGATACTGACGAAGATCGAATTGCTTTGCCCGTTCTCGATCCGCACCCGTTCGTCGAGGGGAATAAACTGATCACTCGACCGGGTCATGATAGTCTTGAGCTGGGATTCCCGGAGCTTGCGCTCGAGCCGTCTCGCCACATCGAGCGTCGCAATCTTCTCGGCCCCTCCGTAGCGGCGAAAGGCGCCGTTATCCTTGCCTCCGTGACCGGCATCGACCACCACAGTGGTGAAACTCCTCGTGGTGTCCTTCACCGAAGTGACCGGCCCAGTGGTGGTGCAGGCGGCGACCGATCCGAGGAGGGCCAGAGCGAGCAAATGGCGAAGAAGCCGCAGCATGAGCCTTGAATAACCCAAAGTGACGCGCGCGCCAAAAATTATTTAAGCGAGCAGGGCGAAATGACGCGGTGGCCTCAAAAACCGCTTGTTTTTTGCGCCGCCGCATTTAAAGGCGTTTCTTCATATTATGCTCATTCGATTCGCGATTTTTCCACTCGTTTTCGTTCTTGGTCTTTCCACCTGCAAGAAGCAGGCGGCCGTGGTCAGCGCCCCGCCTTCCTCTTCGGCAGCTCCCGCGGTGACGGAAGCGCGACCTCCTTCTGATCAGAGCAGCAGCCATAAGACCACGGTTGGTCTGGCGGCGCCGGCTCCGGCAACAGCCAGCAGCACGACTGGCACCGTGACCAAGTCCGGCAAGACAGTGGTGGATCAAACAGCGCAGGTGATCGTTTTCGGTTACCACCGGTTTGTGGAGAAAGTGCGGCGGCCCGACACCGAGATCACGCCGGCGGCTTTCGAAGCGCAGATGAAGGAATTGAAAGACCGCGGCATTACCGTGATCCCGATGCAGGATTTCCTGGCCTGGAGGAAGAGTGAAAAAAGCATTCCGCCGCGCTGCGCCGTCCTGACGTTCGACGACGGCTGGAAATCGCAGTACGAGGTGGCCCTGCCCATCCTAAAGAAATATAACTACCCGGTCACTTTGTTCATCTACACGGAAGGGGTGCGCGGCGGTCATTTCGGTGGGGGCGAGGCCCTGACGTGGGAGCAGCTGGGTGAAATGCGCGATGCCGGCGCGGACATCGAGGCCCATTCGGCCACGCACCAGGATTTGCGCAAGCCGTATGACAAGGTGGCCAAGAAAAGGTTAAGCCCGCCCGAGTACGATCAATGGCTGCAAAACGAAGTAGGCGGTTCCAAGAATCTGCTCGAGCAGCGGCTCGGCATTAAAGTGAATTGCTTTGCCGTTCCCTACGGATTTTACAACGGGAAGGTCAAGGACGTCTGCAAAGCCGCCGGTTACGACGCGGTCTTCACCGTCTACGGCCAACCGCTCACTTTTAATTCGCCGCTGGATTCGCTCGGACGCTATTTGATTGAAGGGAACAAGCCGAAGGTCTTCGAAGACGCCATCAAGATGATCGCGAGCTCGAGCGGCGGTGCGGCCGCGGTGGCTGAAGTCGGGGCGGCAGAGCTGTCCACCCAGCCGGGCAACGGCGAGACCGTGCGAACGGCGCTGCCGCTGATCAAGGCCAATGTGAGCGGGTTGGGCCAGATCGATCCTGCCAGCATCCAGATGCGGGTGAGCGGACTTGGCATTGTCCCGGCCAGCTACGATCCCAAGACGGCCACGGTTTCCTACCAGGTGACGCAGAAATTAAGGGACAAATCGTGCACCGTGATTCTCAGCGCCAAATCCGAAGGCAAAAAAGTGGAGAGCCATTGGACCTTCGGGATCGAAGAAGGGGGCGCGGCTCCGGCGGCATCTGCGATGCCGAAGCCCCGATAGACTCAATGACTCCATGTGGGAGCGGTCGCCGCGGCGGCCTGGTTTCGGCGCCTCGCCGAAACCATTCTGACAAAAGTTCGCGACCACGGGGGCGCGGTCGCCCGGCACCCGGGGCGGGTACGCTCCCCGAATTGGGCGAGGGCGGGTTTTCGGTTTAACGTTATGTTTTCGCAACTCGGCGACAAGCTACAGGATATTTTCAAGGACCTGCGCGGTCACGGCACGATTAGCGAAGCCAACATCGATGATGCGCTGCGGCAGGTGCGCCTGGCCTTGCTCGAAGCCGACGTCGATTTTCAGGTGGCCAAACGGTTCATCGCGCGTGTCAAAGAAAAGGCACTCGGTGAATCCGTTCTGCGCAGCGTCACTCCCGGCCAGCAGATCGTAAAGATTTTTCACGACGAAATGACCGGGTTGCTCGGAGGCGATTCCGCCCCGCTCAACTTGGAGAAGCCGGCCCGGATCCTGATCGTGGGCTTGAACGGTTCGGGAAAAACAACGTCCTCGGCCAAGCTCGCCCGGTTCCTTAAAAAACAGGGACGCAAACCGGTCCTGATCGCGTGCGATTTGTACCGACCGGCTGCGATCGAGCAACTCGTGACGCTGGGCCAACAGGTGGAGGTGCCGGTTTATGCGCCGGACCTGGCGGAAAAAAATGTGAACCGCGTGGCCGCGGCCGGAATCACCTGGGCCGGCACGCAGTCCGCGGATGTCGAGATCTTCGACACGGCCGGGCGGCAGGAGATGGATGAGCCGCTCATCGAAGAGGTCAAAAAGTTACGCGATTTTCTGCAGCCCCAGGAAATTCTGTTGGTGGTGGACGCGGCCACGGGTCAGCAGGCGGTCAATGTGGCGAACCGCTTTAATGAGGCCCTGCAGATTTCCGGGATTATTCTGACCAAGCTGGATGGCGACGCCCGAGGCGGCGCGGCTTTGTCCATGCGCGAAGTGACGCAGCGCCCGATCAAATTTGCCGGGGTCGGCGAGAAATTGGATCAATTTGAGGTGTTTGTGCCGGACCGGCTGGCCGGCCGCATCCTGGGGATGGGCGACGTGGTGGGGTTGGTGGAGAAGGCGGCGGAAGCGGTCGACCTGGAAGAGGCGGCCCGCCTCGAAAAGAAGCTGCGCACCAGCTCCTTCGACTTCAACGACTTCCTGGCCCAGTTCAAAATGATGCGCAAAATGGGGCCGCTCGAGAATATTCTTGGCATGCTGCCCGGCATGAGTAACGTGCAGGGCCTCTCCATTGACGAGAAGCAGCTCAAGCGGACGGAAGCGATCGTGCTTTCGATGACCAACGAGGAGCGAACACGGCCCGACATTTTAAATGCCCGGCGCCGTCAACGCATCGCCCGCGGGAGCGGCAGTACTGTCACTGAGGTAAACGACCTGCTTCGCCGCTTCGATCAAATGCGCAAGATGATGAAGAGTGCGGGCAAAATGAAAAGAATGATGGCGCAAATGGCGCGAAACAAAAATTGATATGGCAGTTTCTATAAGACTACGCAGAGAAGGGGCGAAAAATCGCCCGTATTATAAAGTGGTGGTGGCCGACAGCCGCAGCCCGCGCGATGGCAAGTTCATCGAGATCATCGGGACGTACGACCCGAAGAAGCCCGATCATAACAGCACGCTCAAAGTGGAGCGCGCCGAGTATTGGATCGCGCGCGGGGCGCAGCCGTCCGACACTGTCCGCAGTCTGCTCAAGAAGAACAAAAAGAAAGCGGCCGCTACCGCGCCGCCCTCTTCCTCGTAAGGTGGATCGGGCTCTCCGCAGCTCGATGGCAAAAGTTTCCCCGAAAGGCATTCGGGGCAAATCATTAACTACGCGCTCGGAGATCGCGTTCCACCTCAGGATCGTGTGAAAGGATCTGCTGAGATCTAATCGACAATCGCCCAAGACTGCATAGCCTTTCGTTCGTGAAAGAGTTTCTTGAGTTCGTCATTCGCCAGCTCATCGAATTTCCCGATGAGATGATGTTGCATGAGTTGCCCAGCGGAAAGACGACCGTTTTTCGAGTGCAACTCCGTCAGACGGATGTGGGCCGCGTCATTGGCCGTAACGGCCAGACCATCCAGGCGATCCGCGCTTTGCTGGCCAGCTCGGCCTCCCGCCACGACCAGCGGGCCACCCTCGAGATCATCGAATAGGTGGGGGCGATTGACCCCAATCGCCCGCTCAGCAACTATTGAGCATTGAGCGTTGGACGTTGTTCTTAGATGCGCATCGACATCCTTACTCTCTTCCCCGAGATCTGCCGGGCGCCGCTCGAGCAGAGCATGATGAAGCGGGCGCAAGAGAATAAGGTCGTCGATATCCGGATTCGTAACCTGCGCGACTGGACGACGGACAAACATCACGTGGTGGACGATGCGCCTTTCGGCGGCGGGCAGGGGATGGTGATGAAGCCGGAGCCGATTTTTGCCGCAGTGGAAGACCTGCGCAGGGCAAGCCAGAAAACGCTCAACTCCGAAAGTCTTCGCGAGCAGGCAGTCCAACGCCCAACGTCCAACATTCAATGGCCGAGATCGAAAGACATTTTCATGTCGCCAGCCGGGCGCCGCTTCGATCAACAGATGGCTGCGAAACTTTCGCATGAATCCCATCTGATCGTCATTTGCGGCCACTATGAAGGTGTCGATCACCGCGTGATCGAGCACCTGGTGGATCTTGAGATTTCGATCGGCGATTATGTGCTGACGAACGGCGCCATTGCCGCTGTGGTGCTTGTCGATGCCGTTGTGCGCTTGTTGCCCGGCGTGCTCGGGCATGAGCAATCCGCGGTGGACGACAGCTTCAGCAAAGGATTGCTGGAGGGACCGCAGTACACGCGACCGGCAGATTTTCGCGGGTTCAAGGTTCCGGAAGTGTTGCTGTCTGGAAACCACGCCGAGATCGCCGACTGGCGAAAAGAACAGGCGTTAAAGCGAACGAAAGAGAACCGGCCGGATTTGTTAGAATGACTTTGCGGGAGGCGATTGAGGTCAATCGCCC